>JAFARZ010000273.1 GCA_019245115.1 Streptosporangiaceae bacterium
GAGTGGGCAACATGCCGGTGGTGCCATCGGTGCCGCTCAAACCGATCAGTAGCGCTATTAGAGCGTGCCCGATGGTGCCATCGGTGCCGCTGGCCAGGGAGCAGCACCTGGCTGGCTGTCACTTTAAGGGAGCCACACCCATGTGACTTTCAAGGGGTTGGTCGGCTCATCCCCCGCGATGCCCGCACCCGGGAAACGCGCCGATCTGCTCGGTCAGACATCTGGAGTGTTAGCGAGATGGACGCTTCAGGGCCAGGGATCCCCCAGCGACATGAATGGCGCCATCCATGTTGGTGGACGCCCGTAATGTCCGGCCGAGCGACATCGATGGCGCCATCGATGCTGTCGAGTGGACGGGGGCGGGAGCTGGACGGACGGGTGTGGGGGATGGAGGACGGGCGGGTGTGGGGATGGAGGACGGGCGGGTGTGGGGGATGGATGGGGAGGGGGGAAAAGTACCCGATGGAGTGATCGCGGTGGGGGCGGGGGGCGATTACTCTCATTGGGTGTACTTCCTGCACAAATTGCTCTGGGAGCTGCGGCGCGATCCGGCGCTGGCAGCGCGCTTCCGCGTCGACCCGGATGGGGTGCTGGACGGGTACGACCTCGACCCGGTCGAGCGCGCGGCGATCGCGGCCCGGGACTTCCGGACGCTGTATGACCGAGGCGCAAACCCGTACCTGCTGTACTTCTGCGCGCTGCAGATCGGGGTGAGCCGGGCGGACTACTACGAGCAGCTGCGCGCGGACCGGACGGGAGCTGGTGCCTGATGGCGGAACTGAGCGGCGTGTTCGCCACCGCGCATTCGCCGGGGCTGACCGGGTTCCCGGAGCGGGCCGATCCAGCCAAGCGTGACGCGGTGATGGCCGGGTTCGGCGCGGCGGCGAAGCGGATCGCGGACATCGGCCCGGACGCGATCGTGGCCGTCTCGGTGGAGCACTTCACGAACTTCTTCCTGGCGAACCTGCCGGCGTTCGCCGTGGTCACTTCGGACCGGCACCTCGGGCCGGTGACCGCGGAGATGGGCGAGTTCCTGCAGATTCCGCAGCGCCGCTACCTTGGGGCGCCGGAACTGGCGAATCACATCTACCGGTACGCGCTGGCCCACGAGTTCGATCCGGCGCTCGCCGACGGCGGGTTCGACTTCGACGAGAACTTCTGCGTGCCGACGAGGCTGCTGGGCACCGAGAACATCCCGGTGGTACCCATCGTGGTCAACGGGGTGAACCCGCCATATCCGACGCCGAAGCGGTGTTACGACTTCGGCCGGATGCTGCGCGGCGCCATCGAGACCGCCGGCGGCGCGCGCAACGTGGTGGTGCTGGCCACGGGCGGGCTCTCGCACTGGGTGGGCATGCCGCAGGCCGGGACGATAAATGAGGATTTCGACCGAGATTTCCTAATTCGGTTGGAAGCGGGAGACGCCAAGCGGCTGACCGACTACGATGACGCCGTGCTTGACGCGGCTGGAAACGGTGCACACGAGATCAGGACCTGGCTGGTCGCGGCCGGTGCGGCAGACGTGCCGTTCGAGATCCTGGCCTACGAACCGATCCCCGAATGGCTGACCGGGACCGCGGTGGCCGCTGCCCGGATGGGAGCACACACATGACGACACCAGTGATTACCGCGCGCGACATGCGGGGCGTGATGGCCTATCCGCCGACCCCGGCGCTTCCGGGAGCCGAGCGTGCCGACGCCCGGAACACGGTGGACCTCGCCGAGACCGAGCGGATGATCCGCAACCTGATCAACGACGGCGTCGATGCGATCGCGCTCAACGGAACGCTGGGCGAATGCGCGTCCCTCATGCTCGACGAATGGAAGGCGTTCGCCGCCTGCGTCGCTGACACGATCCGTGACGTCAGTCCCGGATTCCCGGTATTCATCGGGTCGACCACGCTCAACACCAGGGACACCATCGAGCGGATGCGTTTCCTGTCCGATATCGGCATCCCGGGCACACTGCTCGGCCGCCCGATGTGGGGCGAGATGGTCACCGACGTGATGATCCGGTTCTACCGCGAGGTGGCGGAGAACGCGCCGGACGTCGCCATCTGCGTATACGACAACACCGCGGCCTTCCGCGGCATCATCCCCCGGCCGGTGTACCGGGCGATGACCGAGATCCCGCAGATCGTCGCGGTCAAGTACGCGGGCGGCGCCTCGGTGGGCTTCCGGTTCCACAATGACCTCGCCGTCGTCGGCACGGCGTTCCCCCTGATGCTTATCGAGACCGACTGGTATCCGGCCTGGCAGATGTACGGCGAACAGTACGCGCCGATGACCTGGTCCTCCACCACCGCGTGCGGCCCGGCCCCGGTGCTGGCACTGCGGGACGCGCTGCGCGAGGGCCGGGACGAAGACGCGAGGTGGCTGTCGGAGCGGCTGCGCTGGGCGCATGAGCCGTTCCTTGTCGGCCAGGACTTCAACGAGTTCTCCAAGTACAACGTGCCGTTGGAGAAGATCCGGGTGAACGCGGCCGGCTACATCAACGTCGGCAAATGCCGCCCGCCCTATTCGGAAGACCTCGTACCGCAAAAGCACGTAGACGGCACGCTCGCGCACATCGACCGCTACAAGCAGGTGCTCAAGGAAGTATCCGAGCACCTGTCTGATAAGCACAGCGGAAGGTAACCCCCAGTGAAGCTACTCGAGACGATGGGGGACGCGATCAAGAACGGCCGCGTCCCCAGCCGCATCTTCAACGACCCGGAGATCTGGGAACTCGAGAAGACCAAGCTGTTCGGCAAGGTGTGGTCGTTCCTCGGACACGAGTCGGAGATCCCTCAGCCCGGGGATTACGTCACCCGCTACATCGCCGACAACAACATCATCCTGGCCCGGGACGAGCACGGCGGGATCAAGGCGAATCTCAACATGTGCCGGCACCGCGGCAACCAGATCTGCAAGGCGGAGATGGGCAACAGCTCGCATTTCCGCTGCTCCTACCACGGCTGGGTGTACAAGAACTCCGGCGAGCTGGTCGGCGTGCCGTTCCTCAAAGAGGGCTACGACGGGCTGCTCGATAGGGGCAACTTCGGCCTGGTCAGCATCCGGGTCGACAGCTACGAAGGGCTGATCTTCGGCACGCTCGACAAGAACGCGCCGACGCTGGAGGAGTACCTCGGCGGGTTCCAGTTCTACCTGGACATCTACCTCAAGCCGGGCCCGAACGGCGTGGAGGTCTACGGCCCGCCGGATCGCTGGGCGGCCGAGACCGACTGGAAGATCTGCGCGGAGAACTTCTCCGGAGACGGCTATCACACCCCGGTGGCGCACCAGTTCGGCTTCGCGCTCGGCTACTTCCCCTCCTCGGGCACCACGCACAACCTGGGGTGGGCGGTGCACATCCCGGACAAGGGCCACGCCATCGGGCTCGGGCACACCCCGGGCCTGCCGCCGTTCGTCGGCTACCCCGACGCGCTGGTCCAGCACATGAAGCACACGCTGTCCGAGGGGCAGCAGGAACTGTTCGCCAAGACCAGGACCGCGGTCGGCACCGTGTTCCCGAACCTGTCGTTCCTCATCCAGCCGTTCAGCCCGATCCCTGAAGAGAAGGCCAGCACGGTACGGTTCTGCACGATGCGCCTGTGGCACCCGACCGGCGCCGGCAAGATGGAGATGTACTCGTGGTGCCTGGTGCCGCGCGACGCCGAACCCGAGTACAAGGAGCGGGCCTACGAGGCGTACACGCTGGCCTTCGGCCAGGCCGGGACGTTCGAGCAGGACGACTTCGAGAACTGGACGAACCTCACCCGACAGGTCGGCACCAGCCTCGGCCGCACTCTGGAGTTCCCGTACCAGATGGGCATGGACCTCACGCCGGTGACCGACTTCCCCGGCCCGGGGGTCGCGGTGGACCGGTACGTCACCGAGAACAACTTCCGCAACCAGTGGGCCACCTGGCTGAGCTACGTGGGGGCTGAATAGTGTCCACCCTGACCATCGGCGTAGAGCTGGCCATCCAGCGGTTCCTGGCCGAGGAGTGCCTGGCGCTGGACGAGCGGCGCTACCGGGACTGGCTCGCGATGTTCGCCGAAGACGGCCGCTACGAGGTGCCGGTCCGGGTGACCCGGGAGAAGGACGCGGAGTGGGACCTGTCGCCCAGGTCCAAGATCTTCGACGACACGAAGAAGACGCTGGAGATCAGGGTACGCAGGCTGGAGACCGACTTCGCCTGGGCCGAGCAGCCGCCGTCGCGGACCCGGCACCACCTGTCCAATATCCTCGCCGACCCCGCCGGGGAAAGCGGCACATATGTGGTGCGCGCGAACTGCCTTATCTACCGCAGCCGCGGCGACCAGCCGACCTACGACCTGGTCTCCGCGCAGCGCCGGGACCTGATCCGCGAGGACGGCGACGGCTTCCTGTTCGTGCACCGCTGGGCCGCCATCGACCAGTCCACCGTCGGCTCGCGCAATCTGTCCTTCTTCATATGAGCGCCGAAGACGAGCCGATCATCATCGCTAATGAGTTCGTGGATGTGGAGGTGCGGCGGGTGCGCACCCGGAACGGGGTGCGGCTGGAGATCCACTCGCCCCGGCGCGGCACCACGATACGGCTGGACGCCATGGTCCTGGACGCGCTCACCTGGCAGCAGCCGGAGGTCTTCTCGGAGATGCTGCGATCCGAGTGAGGTGCGCACTCGTCACCGGTGGCGCCTCCGGCATCGGGCGGGCGGTGGCGCTGGCGTACCTCGCCGAAGGCGTTCGGGTGACGATCCTCGACCGGTCCGCGCCGGAAGGCCTGCCCGCGGAGATCGAGGTGGTGACCGGGGACGTCACCGACCCTGGCGCGACGGCCGAAGCAGTGTCCCGCGCGGTCAGTCCGGAAGGCGGGCTGGACCTGCTGACCGCGTGCGCGGGCGTGTTCGACTACTACGCCCGGGTGACCGAGCTTGGCTCAGAGGAGCTGCGACAGTCGTTCGCTGAAATCTTTGGAATTAACGTCTATGGCACGCTCCTAGCCGTCAACCAGGCCGCGCCGGCGCTGCGGCGGGCTCGTGGCGCGGTGACGCTGACGCTGTCGACGGCGGCGTTCCAGCCGGGCGGTGGCGGGGCGCTGTACGCGGGCTCCAAGGCGGCGCTGCGCGGGCTGGTCACCCACCTGGCCACGGAGCTGGCGCCGCGGGTGCGGGTCAACGGAGTGGCGCCCGGCGGCACCGGCGGGACGCGACTGGGCGGGCTCGCCGCGCTGGGTCAGGAACAGACCGCCGACCGGGTGCCGGACCGCGACGAGCGGATCCGGGGCGGCAACCCGCTCGGCGTGCTGCCCCTGCCGGAGGACCACGCCGCCGCGTACCTCTATCTGGCCAAGGCCCGGGTGGCCACCGGAACCGTGATCGTCTCCGGCGGATGATCACGCTTAGCTACTTATCTCGGGCGCTTTTGTCCTATTATTTCACTACATAAGAGCTTATTGCGGTGGCGCGTGTGGCGTCCGCGGGTTAGTTATCCAGGGGTTTCGTCCCCGGTCATGCGGCGTGGGGCCTAATAGCCCGATAGGCTCATCTGCTCCCAAAAGACCCGATCGCTCCCCCCGTCGGGATTACGCTGCGTGACATGCGTAAATTTTTCCCGGGGGGTAGTGTTTTCCCGGGGGGTACAAACCAACCCCCCGGATCCCCCTCCCGCGACGCGTCCCGCCGTAGTGTCACCCGGCCGGGAGGACCCTTCGGGCCCTCCGCGGCCAGGCGACCGCGAAGCTCGCTGGCGCTCGCCGCGGGCCACCGCAGTCGGGGGGTGACCGCGAAGCTCGCTGTGCTCGCCGCGGTGCTGGTCGCGGCGGCGGGTTGTGCCAGTGCCAATGGGTCGACCACCGCGGCCGCCGGGACGGTGGAGAAGCCGGACCTCACGGTCGCGGTGGTGCCCGCTGTCGACTCGGCCGGATTCTTCGTCGCGTTGTACCAGGGGCTGTTCAAGGCACAGGGACTGAACGTGAAGTTCGTGCCCGCGGTCAGCAGCGAGACGGCCATCTCCGATCAGGTCAAGGGCACGGTTGACATCTCCGGCGGCAACTACGTCTCCTACATCCAGGCCCAGCAAGGCCATGCGGCCGACCTGGAGATCTTCGCCGAGGGCTCGGTAATGCTCCCCGGCGCGCAGGGGCTGTACACGATGCCGCACTCGAAGATCACGACCTTGCAGGATCTGATCGGGAAGACCGTCGGCATCAACGCGCCGGACAACATCTTGTACCTGCTGGTCGCCTCGGTGCTCGCCGACCACGGAATCCCGGTGAGCAAGGTGCACTTCAAGTCCAACATCCCGCTGCCGATGATGGCCGCCGCGCTCAAGTCGGGCGAGATCAACGCGGCGGTGCTGCCCGAACCGTTCGCCAGCCAGGCGGAGCAGGCCGACGGCGTCGCCGCGCTGGCCGACCTGGACCAGGGCGCGACCAGCAACTTCCCGGTCCAGGGCTACGTGGTGACCCGGCAGTGGGCGGCCGAGAACCCGCGCACGCTGGCCGCCTTCAACCGCGCGCTCCAGCAGGGTCAGGAGATCGCGGACACCAACCGGCACGCGGTCGAGACGGCGATGGAGGACCTGCCGACCACGCCGATGCCGCTCGCGGTCTCGGCGCCGACGGCGGCGATCATGGCGGTCGACAACTATCCGATCGGCACGGTCGACCCGATACGGCTCCAGCGCGTCGCCGACGTCATGAACCAGTTCATCCAGTTCCCGTCGTTCAACGTCAAGTCGATGATCGCCGGCCCCTGACCGGGAGCCGGGCCATGATCATGGGTCGTTTGCGGTAAATATTCCCGCAAACGACCCATGATCATGGAACTCGCTGCTGTGCGGGCGGGGGGATTTGAACCCCCACGGTGTCGCCACCAACAGGACCTAAACCTGCCGCGTATGCCATTTCGCCACGCCCGCCGACACTGGAAGGTTACCGGGTCCTGACCGGTTACAGGCCGAGCTCGGTGCGCAGCCGGGCCACGTGGCCGGTGGCCTTGACGCCGTACTGGGCCACCTCGATCTTGCCGTCGGCGTCGACGACGAACGTCGACCGGATCACGCCGACGGTGACCTTCCCGTACAGCTTCTTCTCCCCGTACGCGCCGTACGCCTGCATGACCGAACGATCGGAGTCGGACAGCAGGGGGAACGTCAGCCCCTCCTTGTCCCGGAATTTCGCGAGCTTCGGCGGGGCATCGGGCGAGATCCCGAGCACGGCGACGCCGTGGCTGGCCAGATCGGCCAGACTATCCCGGAAGTCGCAGGCCTGCTTGGTGCAGCCCGGCGTCATGGCCGCCGGGTAGAAGTACACGATCACCCGCTGGCCGCGATACGACGAGAGGCTGACCTCGTTGCCGTCGGCGTCCGGCAGCGTGAAGTCAGGGGCGACGTCGCCCGGCTCGAGCCGCTCACCAGTCATGGATTCACCCTATCGGGGGCGGCTCGTACAAACGGCGCCAGCGCACGGAAGGCGCGGCCTCGATGGCTGATCGCGTCCTTCTCCGCGGGGGTCATCTCGGCCGTGGTGACGTTGAACCCATCCGGCACGAAGATCGGGTCGTAGCCGAACCCGCCGCTGCCGCGGCGCTCGCGGATCAGCCACCCGTCCACCCGCCCGGTGACAACGTACTCGGCGCCCGCGGGCGCGACGAGCGCCGCGGCGCAGGCGAAGTGCGCTCCGCGGCGGCGGTCCGGTATGTCGCTCACCTGGGCGAGGACAAGGTCCAGGTTGGCCTGATCGTCCCCGTGCCGCCCGGCCCAGCGTGCCGACAGCACACCGGGCATCCCGTTCAGCGCGTCCACGCACAGCCCGGAATCGTCGGCGACCGCCGGGAGGCCGGTGAACCCGGCGATCGCACGGGCCTTCAGCAGCGCGTTCTCCTCGAACGTGGCCCCGGTCTCCGGAACGTCCGGCGCGTCGGGAAACTTGTCCAGACCGATCAGCTCGACCGGATTTCCAGCCAGGATGCGTCCCAGCTCGCGGAGCTTAGCCTCGTTTCGGGTGGCCAGGACGATGGTGTCAGCCATCAAGCGTGGCTCGCTGCAGCCTGGTCAGTTCCCCGCAGCCGGACTCGGCGAGATCGAGGAGCCGGCCGAGCTGAGCCCGGCTGAACGGATCCCGCTCGGCGGTGCCCTGGATCTCCACGAAGTCACCCGCGCCGGTGCAGACCACGTTCATGTCGGTCTCCGCCACCACGTCCTCTTCGTAGCACAGATCAAGCCGGGCCTCGCCGTCCACGACACCGACGCTGACCGCGCTCACCGAGGCGACCAGCGGGTCGCCCTTGCATCGCTTCCGGTTCCGCAGCCACGCCACCGCGTCGTAGAGGGCGACATACCCGCCGGTCACCGCCGCGGTCCGGGTACCTCCGTCGGCCTGAAGCACGTCGCAGTCGATGATGATCGTGTTCTCGCCGAGCGCCTTGTAGTCGACGCAGGCCCGCAGCGATCGTCCGACCAGCCGGGAGATCTCCTGGGTCCGGCCGCCCAGCCGGCCCTTGACCGACTCGCGGTCACCGCGCGTGTTCGTCGCCCGCGGGAGCATCGCGTACTCCGCGGTCACCCAGCCCAGCCCGCTGCCGCGCCGCCACCGCGGCACTTCCTCGGCGACGCTCGCGGCACACAGCACCCGGGTGGAGCCGAACTCCACCAGCACCGAACCCTCGGCATGGTCGAGCCAGCCCCGGGTGAACTTGACCGGGCGCAGGTCGTCAGCGGATCTTCCGTCAGGTCGAGGCATGCGCCAAAGCTTATAGCGCTCCTGGACCGAACACCTTCCCCGGCGCGGCCAGCGACACCGGGCCGCTGAAAACCCCGGCCGCCTCGGCCAGCGACCGCGCCGGGTCGTTCATGGCAACCAGGTGGGTAAGCACCAGGTCCCTGGCACCGGCCTTGGCCGCGTGTCCGCCCGCCTGGCGCGCGGACAGGTGCACATCTGGCGTGTTGCCCGGGTCGTCGAGGAACGACGCCTCGCACAGCATCAGGTCCACGTCCCGCGCGAGCCGGACGAGCGCGTCCGACTCCCCCGTGTCAGCCGAGTAGGCGAGGGTCCAGCCCTGGTGCTCCACCCGGAACCCGAACGTCTCCACCGGATGGTTCATGTGCTCGGTGGTGATCGCGAACGGCCCGATCGCGGCCGGGCCCGGCTTAAGCTCGCGGATAGTGAACCGGTCAGCCAGTTCGTCGGCGACCAGACCGAACACCGGGGCCAGCCGCTCCGCTGTCCCCCGCGGACCGTACACCGGAACCGGCGGCCTCGGGCCGCCCGGCGCGTAGTGCCGCGCTATCGCGAACGCGCCCAGGTCCAGGCAGTGATCGCCATGCAGGTGACTGAGGCATACCGCGTCGATCTCGTCGAAGCTGACATACCTTTGCAGCGCCCCGAAGGCCCCGTTGCCCATGTCGATGACCAGGCGGAACCCTTCGGCTTCCAGGAGATAACACGACGCGGCGCTCGCCGCGTTCGGAAAGCTCCCCGCGCACCCCACCACCGTAATTTTCATGCCGCCATTATCCGGCCCCCATCAAGCCCATCAGGCCCAGAGCTGGCCTTCCAGACGGGATTCGGCCTCGTCAAGGGTCCCGTCGTAGGCGCCGGTGGACAGGTACTTCCAGCCGCCGTCGGCGACCAGGACAACGACGTCGGCGCGCTGGCCGGCGGCGGCCGCCTTGGCCGCCATCGCCAGGCCGGCGTGCAGGGCGCAGCCCGCGGAGATGCCCGCGAAGATCCCCTCGGTGCCGATCAGTTCTCTGGTACGGCGCAGCGCGTCGGCGGACGAAACGGAGAACCTGGTCGTCAGCACCGACTCGTCGTACAGCTCGGGGACGAAGCCCTCGTCGACGTTGCGCAGCCCGTAGACGAGCTCGCCGTACCTGGGCTCGGCCGCGACGATCTGCACACCGGGCTTGTGCTCGCGCAGGTAACGGCCCGCCCCCATCAGCGTTCCCGTGGTGCCGAGACCGGCCACGAAATGCGTAATCTCCGGCAGGTCGGCCAGGATCTCCGGGCCGGTGGTCTCGTAGTGCGCTCGCGCATTGGCTTCGTTGCCGTACTGGTAGAGCATGACCCAGTCCGGATGCTCGGCGGCGATCTCCTTCGCCAGCCGTACCGCCTCGTTCGAGCCGCCCGCGGCGGGCGAACCGATGATCTCGGCGCCGTACATGCGCAGCAGCTTGCGGCGCTCCTCGCTGGTGTTCTCCGGCATGACCACGATCAGCCGGTAGCCACGCAGCTTGGCGACCATCGCGAGCGATATGCCGGTGTTACCGGAGGTGGGCTCGAGGATCGTCGAGCCGTGCGCGAGCAGGCCGTCCTTTTCCGCCTGCTGGACCATGAAGAAAGCCGCGCGGTCCTTCACCGATCCGGTGGGGTTGCGGTCCTCGAGTTTGGCCCACAGCCGGACGTCGGGCGACGGCGAAAACCGGGGCAAGCCCACCAGCGGCGTATTGCCGAGGGAGTCGAGCAGGTTGTCGTAACGCATACCACAGCTCGTTCGTTCAAATGGATCTGAGATCAGCCACCAGCCACGGCGGGCAACACGGTCACGGTGTCACCATCCTTGACCGGTGTCTGCAGGCCGGACAAGAAGCGGACGTCTTCGTCGTTGAGATAGACGTTGACGAACCGGCGCAGCTGGCCGCTGTCGATGAGCCGGGCCTGCAGGCCGGCGTGCCGTGCCTCGAGGTCGTCTATCAGCTCGCCCAGCGTGGATCCGGTTCCCTCGACTTCCTTGGCACCGCCGGTGTACGTGCGCAGGATCGTCGGGATACGAACCTCGATGGCCATGAACAACGCTCCCTGGGTCGGCTTATTCGTCCTGCGCGTTCAACCTATAGGGTCGGTGAATCATTCCGTTACGGAGACCGGCTCCTCGTCGACCTGGCCGTCCAGGATGCGGTAGGAGCGGAACTCCGCGCGGTCGGGATCCCGGGTCGAAACCAGAACATAGTGGGCGTTCGGCTCACTGGCATATGAAATGTCGGTCCGGGATGGATACGCCTCGGTCGCGGTATGCGAGTGGTAGATCACGACCGGTTCCTCGTCGCGATCGTCCATCTCCCGCCACACCTTGAACTGCTCGGTGGAATCGAACCGGTAGAACGTGGGAGAGCGTTCGGCGTTCTCCATCGGGATGAAGCGCTCGGGATGGTCGCTGCCCGCCGGGCCAGCCAGCACTCCGCACGCCTCGTCCGGGTGATCTTTCCGCGCGTGGGCCACGATCTTGTCGTACAAGTCACGGGAGATGGTCAGCATAGCTTCACCATAGGGCCCGGACCAGGGACTCCTGCACGGCGCCGAGCCAGGCATAGACCTCGAACGCGGTCCGGCGCGGATCCTTCGCGGCCAGCTCGTCCCACTGCTCCTCGAAGTCCTCGGTGACACCGAGCTTGGTGCCGAGCGCCAGGCGCACGTCGTTGAGTGACTTCAGCCACGCCTGCGCCTGCTCGGCGGTGAGCTGCACCTTCCCGCCCGCCTCGGGCAGCGTGTCGAGCATCATCTGGGCGTTCTCATGCTTGGCGGCACGGAGCGCGAGCTCGGTGTACTTACGGAACTCCCCGGCCGCATCGGGATCGTCGCGGTAGCCGTCGGGAAGCAGACGCGCGAGCACCGGGTCGTGCGGCGTCTCGGCAGCGGGCGCCTGGAGGAGTGCCTCAAGTTCATCCAGGTCGGCGGCCCGGGCCACTTCGGGCTCGATCAGGTCCATGATCTGGCCGACCAGACTGCGCAGCAGTGACGCCTCGGCGGCGGCAAGGACTGCCTTGACCCCGCCGCCCCTAGTCGAGCGGAATGGTTCCACCGTGACGCTTCTCGTCTCTAGTCCTGGTGGACGGTGGCCCACAGGCCGTAGCCGTGCAGGATTTCGACGTTGTGCTCCATGGCCTCTCTGGCCCCGCTGGCGACGACCGCCTTGCCCTTGTGGTGGACGTCCAGCATGAGCTTCTCCGCCTTCTTCTTGGGATAGCCAAAGACAGACTGGAAGACGTAGGTCACATAGGACATCAGGTTGATGGGATCGTTCCAGACTATGGTGACCCACGGCTTGTCCGGCGTCGGCTTGTCGGCCGAACGCGGCAAGTCAACCTCAGCCGGTGCCACGCTCACTACGGTCCACCTCCTCGTAGTTCCGTAGTCTTCCACCTGTGACGAATCCGGTGAACCACCAGGGCGGCTCAACCAGCAGTACAGCCCTGCTAACCGATCACTACGAGCTCACCATGCTCCAGGCGGCGCTGCGGAGCGGAGCGGCGCACCGCCCCGCCGTCTTCGAAGTGTTCGCCAGGCACCTGCCGCACGGCCGCAGATACGGCGTCGTGGCGGGTACCGGGCGGCTGATCGAGGCTGTCGAGCAATTCCGTTTCGGCCAGGCAGAGCTATCGTTCCTCGACGGGATCGTCGATGCCCCGACGTTGGCCTATCTGGAATCGTACCGTTTCTCCGGAAATATCTGGGGATACGAGGAGGGCGACAGTTATTTCCCAGGCTCGCCCATCCTGGTGGTTTCAGGGACATTTGCCGAGGCTGTGCTGCTGGAGACCGTCTGCCTGTCCATTCTGAACCACGACTGCGCGATCGCCTCGGCGGCGTCCCGGATGGTTACCGCGGCGGGTGGCGTGGACGGCCGGCCGCTGATCGAGATGGGGTCGCGACGGACCCACGAGGGGGCCGCGGTGGCGGCGGCCCGGGCCGCCTACATCGCGGGGTTCGCGTCCACCTCCAACCTGCGCGCCCGGTACACGTACGGTGTCCCCTCCGCCGGGACCTCCGCGCACGCGTTCACGCTGGTTCACGACAATGAGAGACACGCCTTCGCCACCCAGCTCGAGGCGCTGGGCAAGGGAACCACGCTGCTGGTGGACACCTACGACGTGTCCCGGGCGGTGCGCACGGCGGTGGAACTGGCCGGCCCTGAGCTGGGCGCGGTGCGGATCGACAGCGGCGACCTGCCCGTTGTGGCGGGGCAGGTACGGGAACTGCTTGACTCGCTGGGCGCCGTCCATACCCGCATCCTGCTGACCGGGGATCTGGACGAATACTCGATCGCCGCGCTCGGTGCGCTGCCGGTGGACGGGTACGGAGTCGGGACGGCGCTGGTCACCGGCTCCGGAGCGCCGACGGCGGCACTGGTGTACAAGCTGGTCGCGCGTGGTTCTTCGGCTGCTGATGGAGCGCCGCTGGAGGCGGTGGCCAAGCATTCGGTCGGCAAACCCAGCCGAGGCGGCCGGAAATGGGCGGTGCGGCACCGCGACCATCACGGCATCGCGCTCGAGGAGCGGGTGACCCTGACGCCGCCCGATCCGGGGCCGATGGACCGGGAGCTGCTGGCGCCCCTGGTGGTCGACGGCTCGGTGGTGAGACGCGAGGACGTGTCGGCGGCGCGGTCGCGGCATCAGACGGCGCTCGCGGAGCTTCCGCCGTATGCTCTCCAGCTGTCCCGGGGCTATCCCGCCATCCCCACCGTCTTCGAGTCCTTAGCGGCCACGCGCCTCTTAATCGTTCGCTGGGGCTGGCGCGTGGTCGCTAGCCTGCTGACATGGCTGTTGATTTTTCGGCGTTCGCCGCCGTACTGCGTTCCCTCGACGTGGCCGGTTCGGTGCGGGAGCTGCCGTCGCGGGCACCGACCGCAGCCACCGCGGCGGCCCAGCTCGGATGTGACGTGGGCGCGATCGCCAACAGCCTGGTGTTCGACGCGGACGGCGCCCCGGTGCTGGTAATGACCAGCGGCGCGCATCGGGTCGATACCGTCAAGGTGGCCGTCCTGCTCGGGGCTGTCACGGACCGGCCCGCCGAGGATCAGCCCGCCGCGGATCGGCTCGCCGCGGATCGGCTCGTCGTGGTGCGGCGAGCCGATCCGGAATCGGTACGGCGGTGGACGGGGCAGCCGATCGGGGGCGTCGCGCCGGTCGGGCACCCCGCGCCGATCCGGACGCTGGTCGACACCTGGCTCGAGAAGTACGACGTGATCTGGGCGGCGGGGGGCCATCCGCATACGGTGTTCCCGACCTCGTTCGGCGAGCTGGTGCGCATCACCAACGGCACTCCCGCCGATGTCGGGGAGTGACGTCTGGGGAACATCCGGCCATTCGCGATAACGTTAGATTATGCGTGCGCTCATCATCGTCGACGTACAGAACGATTTCTGCGAGGGCGGTTCGCTGGCCGTGACCGGCGGCGCGGCGGTGGCCCGGGAGATCAGCTCATACCTGGCAGGTAGTGCTGAATTTGCCTGGTCCTCCGGCGGCGGCGACTACGCGCACGTCGTGGCGACCAAGGATTACCACGTCGATCCGGCTGGCCATTTCTCGGATCGTCCGGACTATACGGAGTCCTGGCCGCCACATTGCGTTGCCGGAACGCCGGGCGCTGACTTCCACCCGAACTTGGATATTTCACGTGTGGAGGCTGTGTTCCTCAAGGGAGCCCACGCTCCCGCGTACAGCGGATTCGAGGGCGCCGACGCCAACGGGACGCTGCTCGCCGACTGGCTTCGTCAGCACGACATCGACGCGGTCGACGTGGTGGGTATCGCCACGGACTACTGCGTCCAGGCCACCGCCTCAGACGCGGCGCGGGGCGGCTTCACCACACGCGTGCTGATTGACCTCACCGCCGGGGTGATGTCGGAATCCACCGCGAAGGCTATCGACCACCTCCGCGCCGCGGGCGTCGAGGTCGTCCGGTAAATTCGGGTTTGGCTGGATCGAGTCCTAGTGCGCCAATTGGGCTCGTTCGCATTTGGGGCGTTACGGGCAATGGTGCTGTTGTCGTCTTTTGTCGTGAAATAGGCCCTATTTGCGGTATATCCGCAGCTACGCCGCAGGATCGTGGCGGCGGAACCCGGCCGACCCTCAAATCGAGCCTGCGGCGCCGTGCCGCTGCCGCCGGTTTCGCCACGATATGGCCCGTTATGCGGTCTGCGCTGGTGCTGGACGACGCGGAAGAAAAGAGCCTCCCGGAAGAAAGGGCACCGGTTTCCGGCGCCTTTTCTTCCATGGGGCTCTTATATTCCACAAGATGACCGGCCCTCCGCGCCGGGTCGTCCGCATAAATCGTGAAATATCCGGTTTGGGACGGGCGGGCAGGCGCGAGGGGCGGGGCGGAACGACGGTTCGAGGCGGCAGGCGCGAGGGGCGGGGCGGAACGAGGGTTCGAGGCGGGCGCGAGGGGCGGGGCGGATACCAGCGGCGGGGCGGATAGCGGCGGCGGGGCAGACACCAGGCGGGCGCGAAGGGACGGGGCGGAACGAGGGGTGGGTGGGGTTAGCGGGATTGGGTGGCCCAGTGGCGGATTTTTGCTATGCGGGCGCGGATCTGGTCGGCGGTGGCCTGGGGCAGTGGGGGACCGCCGCACTGGCGGCGAAGTTCGGTGTGGATGACGCCGTGCGGCTGGCCAGTTCGGTGGCTCCACGCGCTGACCAGGCCGTTCAGCTCCTTGCGCAGAGCGCCGAGCGCTTCGCGGCTCACCGGGGGTGCTGCCGCTTCCGGTTTAACTGAAGTTGCCACCGTGGCCGGCGGGGCCGACGGGGCGGCCGGGGCCGGCGTGGCGGTACGCGTCCGCGCAGCCAGCTGGGCATCCTGACGCTTACGTAGTAGCACCCGCACCTGTTCCGGGTCCAGCAGCCCGGGCAGGCCGAGGAAGTCCTCCTCCTCCGGCGACCCCGCCGCCGTGGCCGTACCGAACTCGCCGCCGTCGTACAGCACGCGGTCGAAGTGCGCGGACGCGTTCAGCGCCTCGAACTTCGGCTCGTCAAGATGATCGGGGTTGTCCCGGCGCCGCAGGGCCTCGGCGAGCTCTTCTTCCTCGGGCGACGCACTGGCAGCCCGAAGCACATGATCCCGTTCGGCTTCTAGTTCGGCGGCAAACCCCAGGAGGACCGGCACCGAGGGCAGGAACACCGAAGCGGTCTCCCCCCGCCGCCGGGCACGGACGAAGCGGCCGATGGCCTGCGCGAAGAACAGCGGCGTCGACACGCTGGTCGCGAAGACCCCGACCGCCAGCCGCGGGATGTCCACGCCCTCCGACACCATGCGGACGGCGACCATCCACCGGTCGTCCGACCCGGCAAACGCCGTGATCTTCTTGCTCGCGGCCTTGTCGTCGGACAGCACCACGACGGGCCGCTTGCCGGTCAGCTCGCGTAGCAGCGCCGCGTACGCGCGTGCGTCCGCGTGGTCGTTGGCGATGACCAGGGCCCCCGCGTCCGGCATGCCGCGACGGACCTCGGTGAGCCGCTTGTCGGCGGCCTCCAGCACCCGGCTGACCCACTCCCCCGCCGGGTCAAGGGCGGTCCGCAGGGCCTGCGCGGTCTGGTCCTTGGTCATCGGCGTGCCGAGCGTGGCCGTCACCTCGTCGCCGGCCCGGGTCCGCCAGCGCATCTCGCCGGAATAGGCGAGGAAGATCACCGGCCGGACCACCGTGTCCTCCAGGGCGGCGGCGTATCCGTAGACGTAGTCCGACGAGCTGCGCTTTCCGCCGCCCGGTTCGTCGACATATGTCACGAAGGGGATGGGGTTGGCATCGGACCGGAACGGCGTGCCGGTCAGCGCCAGGCGGCGGCGCGCCGGATCGAACGCCTCCTTGACGGCGTCACCCCAGGACAGCGCGTCGCCCGCGTGATGGATCTCGTCGAAGATGACCAGCGTGCGCCGGTTCTCCGTGCGCTGTCTGTGCAGCGCGGGATGGGCGGCCACCTGCGCGTACGTCACCGCGACCCCGACGAAGTCGGCGCCGGCCGGCCCTTGCGCGTTCGTGTACCTGGAGTCGATCGCGATCCCGAACCTGGCCGCCGACTGCGCCCACTGGTGCTTGAGGTGCTCGGTGGGCGTGACGATCGTCACCCTCGCCACCTCGCGCCGCTCGAGCAGTTCCGCCGCGACCGTCAGCGCGTAGGTCGTCTTGCCCGCGCCCGGCGTCGCCACCAGCAGAAAATCGCGTCGTGGCAGGCGGAAGTACTCGTGATAAGCGTCTTTCTGCCAACCTCGAAGATCCTTTATAGCGAACGTACTGTGGTTGCTCTCGCCATAGCCTGCTACGTCTGCTCGAGGGGTCCCCACGAGGCCGAAATGTTACCGGTTCTGCGGCCACGGCGAGGCCAGGCGCGCCGGATCCGTGGGCCAGGAGTCTCCGGGTCAGGAATCGCCGGCGCCGTCGTCTGGGAGCTGCTCGTAGATCTCCTTGCAGGTGGGGCACACCGGGTACTTCTTCGGGTCCCGGCTCGGCACCCATACCTTGCCGCACAGCGCCCGCACGGGGGTACCGGTCACCATGGAGTCGACGAGCTTGCTCTTCCCCTCGATGACATAGTGCGCAAAGCGCTCGTGATCGCCGTCGCCGCCGTGGGAAGTCTCCGGCCGGACTTCCTCATGGACGCGCGTCTCTTGCTCTGGAAGAACCTCAGTACCACTCACAGCAAGCAAGTTTACCCGCCGGGGAAGCCGCGCTAGTTGAGAGTCGGGTCCTCCGGATAGGTGGCCACATAGGCCAATTCGCCACCTTGACGGCGAAGGACGGTGGGCCACAGGCGGGTGGGCTCGGCGGAGAAGGCGTCCGCGGGCTCGGCGGGCAGCACGTACCACGCCCCTTCGTCGATCTCGCCCTGGAGCTGCCCCGCACCCCAGCCGGCGTAGCCGGCGTACACCCGCAGCCGGGCGATCGCCGGAGCGAGCAGGCCGGGCGGCGCGTCCAGGTCGACCAGGCCGAGCCGGGACATCTTCGGCGGCCCGCCATCCAGTGGATGCCAGCCGACCGGTTCGTCGGTGCCCGGCACCAGGGCGAGCGCGAGCGCGCTGTTCGGCGCGACCGGGCCGCCGCTGAACACCACCGAAGGATCGGTGGCCAGCTCTGTCCACGGCTCGAGGACCTGACCGACCGGAACCTCCGTCGGGCGGTTCAGCACCACGCCGAGTGTGCCCTGCTCCTCCTCGTGCTCGACGATAAGGACGACGGTACGGCGGAAGTTCGGGTCGCCAAGGACCGGAGTCGCGACGAGCAGACGTCCCGCCGTGGCGCCATATACCTCGGGCCCAGATGCCGTTTCGTCCATACGTCTATCATCGGTCAGCTTGCTGAGTCGCCGCGTCGCGGACGGCGGCCGCGACCGAGGACGTGACGTCGGGATGGAACACGGACGGGACGATGTAGTGCGGCCCGAGCTCGTCCGGGGACACCACATCGGCGAGCGCGCTGGCCGCGGCGATCAGCATGCCATCGGTGATGTTGCGGCTCTGCGCGTCGAGCAGCCCGCGGAACACACCGGGGAACGCCAGCACGTTGTTGATCTGGTTCGGATAGTCGCTGCGGCCGGTGGCGACCACCGCGGCGTGCTCCATCGCGGCGTCGGGATCGACCTCGGGATCGGGATTGGCCAGGGCGAACACGATCGCGTTCCCGGCCATCTGGGCGATGTCGCCGCCGGTCAAGATACCCGGTGCGGACAGGCCGATGAAGACATCGGCACCGGTGAGCGCGCCCTTGAGGTCCCCGGCGTAGCCGCCGTGGTTGGTATTCTCCGCGATCCAGCGCAGGCTGGAGTCCATGCCGGGGCGGTTTTCGTACACGGCGCCCTTGTCGTCGGCGACGATGACGTTCTGCGCGGTGGCGCCCGCGCCCAGCAGGAGCTTGAGCACGGCGGTGCCGGCGGCTCCCGCGCCCGCCATGGCGATTTTCACCTCGGGCAGCTTCTTGCCCACGACGCGCAGCGCGTTGGTCAGCGCGGCCATCACCACGATCGCGGTGCCGTGCTGGTCGTCGTGGAATACCGGGATGTCGAGCAGGTCGCGCAGCCTGCGTTCCACCTCGAAGCAGCGCGGCGCGCTGATGTCCTCCAGATTGATACCGCCGAAGCCGGGCGCGATCGCCTTCACGGTCCTGACGATCTCGTCGGTGTCCTGGGTGTCCAGGCAGATCGGCCAGGCATCGATGTCGGCGAACCGCTTGAACAGGGCGGCCTTGCCCTCCATCACCGGCAGCGCGGCGTACGGCCCGATGTTGCCCAGGCCCAGCACGGCCGAGCCGTCGGTCACCACCGCTACCGAGTTCCGCTTGATGGTCAGCCGCCGGGCATCGTCGGGGTTGGCCGCGATGGCCATGGCGACCCGGCCCACCCCGGGGGTGTACGCCATCGACAGGTCGTCCCGGTTTCGCAGCGGCACCTTCGAGCTCATCTCGATCTTGCCGCCCAGATGCAGCAGGAAGGTGCGGTCACTGACCTTGTGGACTCGCACGCCGGTGATCGCGGTCAGCGCGGCGACGATCGCCTCGGCATGCGCCGTGTCCCGGGCCGCGCAGGTGACGTCTACCCTCAGCTTGCCGGCGCCGCCGGCCGTTACGTCGAGGGCGGTGACCACTCCGCCGGCCTGCTCCACTGCACGCGTGATCTCACTGACCGCACGACCTTTCGAGGCCACCTCAAGCCGCACGGTTATGGAATACGAGACGCTGGGCGCCATCGTCACGTCGGTTCCCCTTTCCGCTGGACTCCAGGGTAAGGCTCGTCAGCACATACGCTTATAGAGTGAGTGCGGAAACTCCGGCGACGATGGAGCGGGTCTCGCTCGACGCGAAGGCAGAGGCCGACGGGACGCTCCCCGCTGGCGTGCCCATGGGCGGCGGCCCTGTGGTCGACGTCACACGCTTGCGCGTCGCGCTGGCCCGGTTGTCCCGTCGGCTGCGCCGACACGAAGTTGCGGGGCTGACGCCCACCCAGTTGGCAGCGCTCGCCACCGTCGAGCGATCCGGGCCGATGCGGCTCGGCGACCTGGCCGCGGCCGAGGGCATCGCACCTTCCACGCTCACCCGCCTGGTGACGGCGCTGGAAGAAAGCGGTTATGTGCGGCGTTGCGCGGATCCCAGCGATGCCCGCGCGTCGACGCTGGCCATCACCCCGAGCGGCCACGAGACACTGGAACGAATCCGCGGCGAGAGCACGCTGGTACTGGCGCAGAGCCTGCGCAAGCTCACTCCGGCGCAACGCTCCGCCCTGGCGGCGGCCCTGCCGGTGCTCGAGCAGCTGGCCGAGGTTCCGCCGACCGAATACCGCTAACTCGCGGTCGGCGAGGCGGCGAGCGAGTTCATCTCGCTCGGCGGTGACCTGAGCGAGCTCGTGTTCCAGCGCGATGATGCGGCGGATGGCCGGCAGCGTCATGCCTTCGTCCGCCATGGACACGACCTGCTGGATCACCCGGATCTCGAGTCGCGAGTAGCGGCGCTGGCTGCCAGCCGAGCGCCGCGGCGAAACGACACGAAGCTTGTCGCAGCGGCGCAGGAACGCCTGCTTGACCGCGAGTAGCTCAGCTACCTGCCCGACCGTGTAAAGCGGCGTGTTCTCGTCGTCCAGGTTCATGGCGTCTGTGTTTCCCGGGGGGTTCAAACCAACCGGACCCCCCTCCTGCGACGCTGTGTTTATCCCGGGGGGTAAACACCAACCCCCCGGACCCCCCTCCTGCGACGCTTCTCGCCGTTAGTTTCGCCTGGCCGGAAGGCCCGTAGGGCCTTCACAGCCAGGCGACCGCGAAGCTCGCTGGCGCTCGCCGCGGTTTAGCTGGCCAGTTCCTTGGCGGCGTTGAATTGGCCTGGGCCTCCGGCCGCGGCGTCCGCGGCGCGGATCTCGACCTTGCGCGGCTTGGCCTGCTCGGCCACCGGGATGGTCACCTCGAGAACGCCATTGGCGTAGGAGAACCACCGTCGTTCGGGATGATAGAGGGTTTTAGAACAGTAGGGCGGACAGCGCTGCGCGGGCTTTGCTCACGCGCGGGTCGCGCGGCGGGTAGATGTCGAACAGCCCGACCAGGTGGGCCCGTGCTTTCTCGCGGTCCTCGCCTGATGTCCGGCGCACGACGCCGAGCAGCCGGTCGAAGGCCTCGTCGATCCGGCCCGAGGCCATGTCGATGTCGGCCACCCTGCTCTGGGCTTCGGGATCCGACGGGTGCTCGGCCGCGTCCCGGCGGACCTTCGCCTCGTCGTAGGAGTTCACCCGCCGGATCAGGTTCACCTGGGCCAGCCCGGTCTTCGCGACCGGGTCGGCCGGCGCCCTCGCGAGTTCGGCCTCGAACACCCGGGCCGCTGCGTCGAAGTCGCCGCGCTCCATGGCGTCACGTGCCTCGGCGTACGCGGGCGGCAGGCCACCCGCGGCCGCCTGTGGTCCGACGCCAGCGGGAGACCGCGCGGCCTCATCGTCAGCAGCGTCCTCTGCGCCGTCCCCGCCGTCTCCGCCAGCGGCGCTCAGGCCCATTTTCGCCGCGACGCCCATGACCTGGCTGATCCACTGGCGTACCTGCGCCTCGGGCAGCGCGCCGAGGAACCCGTCGACCAGCTGGCCGCCGATCACCGCGACCACCATCGGGATACTCTGCACCTGTAGCGCCGCGCTGAGCTGCGGGTTGGCGTCCACGTCCACCTTGGCGAGGATCCACTGACCATCGGCCTCTACGGCAAGCTTCTCGAGCACCGGGCTGAGCTGCTTGCACGGTCCGCACCATTCGGCCCAGAGGTCCATGATCACTGGTGTGGTACGAGACCGCTCGACCACATCGGTGTTGAACGTCTGCTCTGTCACATCGATGACGACGCCGCCATTACCCACGCCCGGGTCGGTATCGGCGTTGCCGGATTGAGCCGCCTGCTGCCTGCGTTGCGCGGCAGCCTGCCGCGCGCCCAGATCGACGGCGCCGTAAAGCGAAAAGTCCCGCGGTTGCATATCTCCATCCTGCCGCATACATATTGCTGCCCGGCCCGGCACCCGCCGGCACGGGGTCTTCTGCAGTCATAGCAATCCGCCACCCGGTAGCATTCCTTGTGCTACCGTGGCCGCCATGAGTAACGCCCCGGGGGATGAGCCAGATTGGGACGAGACGGACGGTCAGCCGGCCCGGCGGTCCGCGGTCACGCAGATCGGGATCAGGGAACTGCGTCAGCACGCGAGCATCTATGTCGATCTCGCCGAGAAGGGCTACACGGTCGACATCACCAATCGCGGCCGGCTGGTCGCCCAGCTCATCCCGGCCAAGGAGCTCGACAGCCCGCTTGAGCGATGGATCGCGGCCGGCCTCATCGAGCCAGCCGAAGAACCGGGTGGCGTGGCGGATATCGAGCCATACCCGTCGGCAGGCGGGCCGGCCGCCAGCGAGGTCCTGCGGCAGCGGCGCGAGGAGGAGCGGTGATCTACCTCGATTCCTCGGCGCTCGTGAAGCTGGCCCTCACCGAGCCGGAGTCGGCGGCGCTGATGCGATGGCTGGCAGAACGCGCTGACCAGCCGCTGGTATCCAGCGTGCTGCACCGGTCGGAGGTGCCCCGTGCCGTCTGGCTGGCCGAGCCTGGTGCGCTGCCCCGTAGCTACCGGGTCATCAGGCGCATCGGGCGGGTCGCCCTGACCCCCGACGTGCTGGAGGGCGCCGCCACCGCGCCGCCCAAGTCGCTGCACACGACGCACGCCATTCACCTGGCGTCCGCCTTGGCCCTCAAGCGGGATCTCACCGCGTTCGTGGCCTACGACCAGCGCTTGCTGGCCGCCGCCAAGGACGCGGGCCTGCCGGTGGCCAGCCCCGCCTAGCGCCTGCCGACGGCCAGCGTCGCTTTAAAACGCCGGGGGTTCCCTGTAGTCGCCCCACTCGTCGCGCAGGGCGCCACAGATCTCGCCGAGTGTGGCTTCGGCACGAGCGGCCGCCAGCATCGGCGGTATCAGGTTCTCGTCGGTGCGCGCCGCCGCGGTCAGGCCGGCGAGCGCCGCCTGCACCGCGGCCTGGTCGCGTTCCTTGCGGCGCTCCGTCAGCAGGGCCACCTGCTCGCGCTCCACCTCCGGGCTGATCCGCAGGATCTCGAGCGGCCGCGCGACGGTGCCAGTGTGGCAGTTGACCCCGACGATCTTCTTCTCGCCCTTCTCCAGCTGCCGCTGGTACGCGAAGCTCGCTTCGGCGATCTCCCGGGTGAACCAGCCGTCCTCGATACCGCGCAGGATCCCGCCCGTCATCGAGTCGTCCGGGCTCATCTGGCGGATCCTGGCGAAGATCGCCTCCGCCTCGGCATCGATCCGGTCGGTGAGCGCCTCGACGTACCATGAGCCGCCCAGCGGATCGGCGACGTTGACGACGCCGGACTCCTCCATGATCACCTGCTGGGTACGCAGCGCCGTCTCCGCCGCGGCCTCGCCGGGCAGCGCGAGTACCTCGTCGAGCGCGTTGGTGTGTAGCGAGTTGGTGCCGCCGAGCACCGCGGCGAGCGCCTCGACCGCGGTGCGGACCACGTTGTTCCCCGGTTGCTGTGCGGTGAGCGAGACGCCGGCCGTCTGGGTGTGGAACCGCAGCCACTGAGCGCGCTCGGTCTTCGCGCCGTAGACGTCTCGCAGCCAGCGGGCCCAGATCCGCCGAGCGGCGCGGAACTTCGCGATCTCTTCGAAGAAGTCGATGTGTGCGTCGAAAAAGAACGACAGACCCGGCGCGAACTGATCCACATCCATGCCGCGCGACTGGCCAAGCTCCACGTACCCGAAGCCGTCCGCCAGCGTGAAGGCAAGCTCCTGCGCGGCGGTCGCCCCGGCTTCCCTGATGTGATAGCCAGACACCGAAAGCGGCTTGTACCTCGGGACGTTCCGCGCGCAGTACTCCATCAGGTCGCCGATCAACCGCAGGTGCGGATTCGGCGCGAACAGCCATTCCTTCTGGGCGATGTACTCCTTGAAGATGTCGGTCTGGAGGGTGCCGTCAAGGACGTTGAGCGCGGCGCCCTGCCGTTCGGCCGCGACCAGGTACATGCAGAAGATCGGGACCGCGGGGCCGCTGATCGTCATCGACGTGGTGACATCCGCCAGCGAGATGTCCTCGAAGAGCACGTCCATGTCGGCCGCGGAGTCGATCGCCACGCCGCAGTGCCCCACCTCACCGAGCGCGCGCGGATCGTCGGAGTCGCGGCCCATCAGCGTCGGCATGTCAAACGCCACGGACAGTCCCGCACCCCCGGCTCCCAGCAGCATCTTGTACCGCTCGTTGGTCTGGCGCGCGTTGCCGAAGCCGGAGAACTGACGGATCGTCCACGGCTTGCCCCGGTAGCCGGTGGCGTACAGGCCGCGGGTGAACGGGAACTCCCCCGGCCAGCCGATCCGCTCCATGTCCGGGACCACGGCCCCGGGCGGCGGTCCGTAGACCGGATCGACCTCGAGGCCGGACAGCGTAGTGAAATCCGCGTCCCGCTTGGCGGCCTTGTCGTACCTGGCCTGCCACCGCCGCCCGCCCGTCTCGATGTCGCCCATGCCACCGTCGCCGTCGCCATCCCCATCGCCATCGCCATCGCGTGAATCGCGGTCGCCGCCCTTGCCGACCCGATCGCCCATGATCCGCCTCCCGATTTAGTAGGACGTCCTACTATCTCCGTCCAGTCTAACCGCATCGCCGCATCCGCGGTCGCTTCCCGCTCGAGCCGGCCAACCCCTTGAATGCCACATGGGTATGGCTCCCTTGAAGTGACAGCCAGGTGCTGCTCCCTGGCCAGCGGCACCGATGGCGCCATTGGGCACGCTCTATAGCGCTACTGATCGGTTTGAGCGGCACCGATGGCACCATCGGCATGCTGCTCACTCGGAGGAGCCGCGCCCATGTCACATTCACTGGCACCTGACCCCGTGGCTGTGACATCGACGGGGTTGGGTCTTCTCGCCGGATGCGACCACCCCCCGGCCCGTTCCTTCCCGGCCGACTAACACAACACTTGTTCATGTGGCGGAACGCCCATCTCGCGTCCGTTAGGTACCTTTTGCGGTAGCTATTCAGGTAGCGTCAGCGCTCGGATTCGGATCCCTGTTCGGATGGATGTGGCAGCCACCCTGTTATAACCGGGTGGCTGCCACATCCATCCGGTCGCGCCCTGATGCGGCCGGGATGAGAGTGGCGAGATGTGTTCCTGGGCTCCCTGCGCCCGGACCGGCCGGGCTGGTACAAGCCCACGACGCCTGGTGAATAGCTATAAAAATTGGGACAAATGGGACGCGCATGTCGGCGGCGGTCGGCGGGACAGGCTGCGGGGCGCATGACAACGCACAGTGATAGCCAGGACGATCCGGCCTGGACGGGATGGCGGGCGTGAGGGGACGGGCGCGAAGCGCGGGTGGAGCCTGGGCGGAGTGGCGCGGACACGATTTTCGCAGGCCGGAGAGGGAGTGCGGGAGAAGGTGGTTTTTGCGGGGCCGGTGGGGTGATGGCCGGATTCGCGGGCGGTTGAAAGATTTTGGGAAATGTACGCAACCGATAGTGGCTGTGCGTCGTCTCTTAAGAGCGCGGGACGGGGACGGGTCCTGCGCGCAGCTGTGGTCCGGGCGGTCACGGGGGCGCGCCCGGACCGGACGCCGATGGGTGCGACGCCAGCGACACTTCGGCCCCGGAACGGAGAGCGGTGTCCGGCCGCGGTATGTCGGCTGGGATCGGCGAGGGGAAGTGTGGTACACCTTGGCGTATCAAGCGGGTGTTCTGGAGAACGCTCCAACCGGGCCCAGAATGGTGTTCATGCCGGGCGGGGGAAGCACCGGCCGCCGGGGAAACCGAGTTACCCTGGCTCAAAGCATCACGTTGTTCGCGGTGCCCGCGGGGGTCATCGCCGAGGGAGATCTGGTGCGCGCGGAAGGTGACGCCAGTGCCGACCGGGGGACCGACGCGTACTGCGCCAGCACAACAGGGGCCAGCACAACAGGGGCCAGCACAACAGACGCCAACATAACCGGCGCCAGCACAACAGAAACCAGCGCGACCGGGGCCAACGTGGCCGGCCGGGCCGCGTTGGCCGACAGCACAGGTCCGGAATTTCTCGACACGGGCAGTAATGACAAGAACAGCACCGCCACGAACGCCACGGCCCGCCGCGCCGACGCCGACGAGTTGTTCCGCGCCGTGTACCCCCGGCTGGCCGGATGGTTGCGCCGCCTCGTGGACGACGACGACACCGCCCACGAGATCGCGGCAGAGGCGTTCGTCCGGCTGCTCTCCCGCTGGACCCGGGTGGACAATCCGCAAAGCTACCTGTACATGATCGCGACGAACCTGGTACGCGACCACTGGCGCAAGGCCGAACGAGAACGCCGGGCGATCCGCAACGCCACGGCCGGCGTCGACGCCGACCCCATGACCCATCCCGGTCAGGACGTCGACGTGCGTAACCTCATCGAGTCGCTGCCGTCCAGGCTTCGCGATCCGTTCCTGCTGCACTACTACGCCGGCTTCGCGATCCGGGAGGTCGCCACCCTCCTGCACCGGCCCGAAGGCACCATCAAAGCGGACCTGTTCGCTGCTCGTGCCAGGCTCAAAACGGCCCTGGGAGAGCGTGATGGCTAACCGCGACAGCCGCGACAGCCACGGCGGGCGCGACAGCCACGGCGGGCGTGACGACATCGACACCTGGCTGCACGACCGCATCGAGCCGCTCCCGCCACCGCCCGGCACGTTCGAGGCGATCCGGCGGCGCGCCCGTCGGCGGAAGGTCCGCAAGCTCGCGGTCAGCGCCGGCGCGGCGGCGGCGATCATCGCCGCCGCGGTGACCGTCCCGCAGGTCGTCCAGCTGCCCATCCAGAGCGGCAAGACCGAAGCCGGTTCCTCGCCGGTGAACTCGACCCAGGCCGCCAGCCCGAGTGGCACCTCCAGCGCGGCGGGGTCGAGCAGGTCGGCCATCCCGACGGCGTCCCCCCGCAACCCGCCGGTCCCCCCTAACTTTCGGCCCTCCTCGCTGACCGCGGTGAGCGCGACGGCCGTCTTCACGATCGGCCAGGCGAGCACGCCGGGGAACTGCGCGACGCAGTACTGCACTTCGGTGGCTCGTACCCTGGACGGCGGCGCCACCTGGTCCGGTCTGGCCGCCCCGCTCACCGGGGCGCCGGATGGGGCCACCGGTGTGGGCCAGATCCGGTTCCTCGAGGGGATGAACGGCTGGGCGTTCGGGCCGGAACTGTGGGCCACCCACGACGGCGCGAGGACCCCCTGGACCCCCATCAGCACCCACGGCCAGCGGGTCATCGACGTGGAAACCGTCGGCAACCGCGCGTTCGCCATCGAGGCCGCGTGCACCGGGTCCGGCCAGGATTACGCCGCCCAGTGCACCAGCTTCACGCTGTACTCCACGCTGGCCAGCGCCAACGACTGGACGAAGGTGGGCGCCACCACGACCAACCTGACGCCGGCCGGCACCGGAAGCAGCACCGGATCGGCTGCCCTCGTGCTGACCGGTACCCGGGGCTACCTGCTCGCGCCGGACGGGACGCTGTACGCCGGGCCGGTGGACGGCAGCGCGGCCTGGCGCGCCATCAGCGGCATCCCGTGCGAGACCGGTCAGCCGCAGGCCAACGGCCAGCCGGCCGGCGCGCTGCTCGGCGCGGTCACGGCGCAGAACCTGATCCTCGACTGCACGCAGAACCGGCTGATCTACGTCTCGTCGAACGGGGGCAAGTCCTGGCAGCAGATGTGGACCGCGCCGACCGCCGCCACGGCCACTTCCATCGCGGCCAGCCCGGCCGACAGCGTGGTGCTCGCCACCGACCAGGGCATCTACCTGTTGCCGTCACAGAACGGCAGCTGGCAGTCGGCCACGCTGACCGGCACCGCCCCGGCGGCCGGCTTCAGCTATATCGGCATGACCAACGACACGCGCGGCATGGCGCTGCCCGCCGACCCGGCCAGCGGCACGGTGTGGTTCACCACCGACGGCGGCCAGGCCTGGAGCTCTTCTAGGGTGCAGGGTCCGTGAAATCACCGGCCGCCAGCCGCAGCCCGCGAAGCAGCCTGAACATCTCCCCCAGCTCATCGGAGGAGTAACCGCTCAACCCGAACTCCGCCGTCATCAGGTCGCGGGTCGCCTTCTCCGCCACGGACCGGCCCGCCGCGGTGATCTCGGCCAGCTTGCCGCGGCCGTCCGCGGGATTGCGCCGCAGCTCGACGAAGCCCTGGCGGGACAGCCGGTCGACGATGTTCGTCACGCTGGTCGGATGCACCATCAGCCGCTCTCCGATCACCCGCAGCGGCAGCGCCCCGGTCCGGCTGAATGACAGCAGCACCAGCGCCTCGTACCGCGCGAACGTCAGGTCATAGGGCCGCAGCAGGGCGTCCAGCGCGCCGAGCAGGATCTGCTGTGCCCGCATGATCGAGGTGACCGCGGCCATCGACGGCGACGGGCCGAACCGCCTGGCCCAGATCTGCGCCGCCCGCTCGATCGGATCGAACGGCAGGTCAAGAGGCTTAGCCACAGCCGGAGTCCAACAGCTCGTCGGCCGCGGTGAACGGATCGAGCGACCCGTCCGCTACCCTCGCCGCCAGCCGCTCAACCGTGTCGGAAGACACCCGCGCCCGCAGCGTCCCCATGGCCAGCGCCATGATCTCCGCCCGCGCCCGGGCCAGCCTGCGGCGCCCCAGCTCGTCCGTGGCGTTCAACCATTCCCAGTGCGCATCGAGCGCCGCGACGACCTCGCCGATACCCTCACCGGACGACCCGGTCGTGGTCAGGATCGGCGGCTTCCAGCCACCCTCCCATGACCCCATCGCCAGCATCCCGCGCAGGTCACGGACCACCTGCTGCACGTCCGGCTTGTCGGCCTTGTTCACCACGAACAGGTCCCCGGTCTCCAGGATGCCGGCCTTCGCCGCCTGGATCGCGTCGCCCATGCCGGGGGCGAGCAGCACGATCACCGAGTCGGCCTGGGACGCGATCTCCACCTCGGCCTGGCCCACCCCGACGGTCTCGATCAGGATGATGTCGAAGCCGGCCGAGTCCAGCACCCGGACCGCCTGCGGCGTCGCCGCGGCCAGCCCGCCGAGGTGCCCGCGGCTGGCCATGGACCGGATGAACACCCCTTCGTCGGTGGCGTGCTGCTGCATCCGCACCCGATCGCCGAGCAGCGCGCCGCCGCTGAACGGCGAACTCGGATCGACGGCGAGCACGCCGACCCGCCGGCCCGCCGCGCGGAACTGCTCGATCAGCGCCCCGGTCACGGTGGACTTCCCGACGCCGGGGGCTCCGGTAAGCCCTATTGCCCGCGCTTTCCCAGGCTGAAGATCTCTTAGGAACGAACGGACTTCGGTTCCTCCGCCCTCAACCTGCGACAGCAGCCGGGCGAGCGTACGCGGACTGTCCACCGGCCCCTACCCGTTAACACGCAGCAGGAGAGCCTCTCCCTGGCCGCCGCCACCACACAGGCCAGCGGCGCCGAGCCCCCCGCCGCGGCGGCCGAGTTCGTAGCACAGGTGCACAGCGAGCCGGGCGCCGGACGCGCCGATCGGGTGGCCGAGCGCGATCGCGCCGCCGTTCACGTTGACCTTCTCCGGCCCGACGCCGAGGTCGCGCATGGACTGGATCGCCACCGCGGCGAACGCCTCGTTGATCTCGATCAGGTCCAGGTCGGAAACCGATCGGCCGTCCTTGGCCAGCGCCTGCTTGATCGCGTTGGACGGCTGGGAGTGCAGCGAGTTGTCCGGCCCGGCCACGTTCCCGTTCGTGCCGATCTCGGCGAGTACCGTGGCCCCGGCCTCCTGTGCGGCGGCTGCCGACATCACCACCACCGCGGCGGCACCGTCGGATATCTGTGACGCGCTCGCGGCCGTGATCGTCCCGTCCTCGCCGAACGCCGGCCTCAGCTTGGCCAGTGCCTCTACCGTAGTGCCCGGGCGGATGCCCTCGTCGTCGGTGACCCACACCGTGTCGCCACCGCGCCCGGCGACTTCGACGCCCTCGATCTCCACCGCGAGCAGGCTGCGCTTGGCGGCCTCCGCGGCACGCTCGTGCGAGCGGGCGGCGAACTCGTCCTGCTCGGCGCGGGTGATGCCGAGCCTGGCGTGGTGCTTTTCCGTGGACTCGCCCATCGACAGGTGGTCGAATGCGTCGGTCAGGCCGTCCAGGGTCATCGAGTCCGCTAGCTCGACAGCGCCGTACTTGTAGCCGGTCCTTGACTTCGGCAGCAGGTGCGGGGCCTGAGTCATCGACTCCATGCCGCCCGCGACGACCACGTCGTACTCGCCGAGCCGGATCAGCTTGGCGGCGAGCGCGATGGCATCCAGCCCGGACAGGCATACCTTGTTGACGGTGACCGCGGGGACCGTCATCGGGATACCGGCCTTGACCGCGGCCTGCCGCGCGGTGATCTGTCCCGCGCCGGCCTGTAGCACCTGGCCCATGATGACGTACTGGGCCTGGTCAGGGCCGATTCCGGCGCGCCGCAGCGCCGCCGCGATCGCCACCCCGCCGAGGTCGCTGGCAGACTTGCTGGCAAGGGAGCCGAGCAAGCGCCCGATTGGCGTCCGGGCGGCGCCGACGATGACCGGTTGGAGTGCATTCATGTCTGTCACGATACCGACGTACCCGATGCTGACCCGCATCGATCATGTGGGCGTCGCCTGCCGGAACCTCGATGAGGCGGTGGAGAGATACCACAGTACGTTCGGGATGAAGGTAGTTAGTTTTGAAGTTAACGAAGCACAGGGAGTACGTGAGGCGATGATGGGGGCGGGTCCAGGCTACGTCCAGTTGCTGGAGCCGCTGGGGCCCGACACGCCGGTCGGTAAGTTCCTGGCGCGGCGAGGCGAAGGCATCCATCATGTGGGTTACGGTGTCGACGACATCCAGGCCGCGCTCAAGGCGATCGGGGCGGCCGGCGTGCGGCTGATCGACGAGCGGCCGCGCCACGGGTCGCTGGGCGCGTCGATCGCGTTCCTGCATCCGGCCGATCTGGGCGGGGTGCTCACCGAGTTGGTTCAGATGGCCGGAACCACCTCCCACAGGGGTGAAACGGATTTACTGGGACGCATAGGATGTAGAACTCCGAAGGCCCCGCCTCCGCGCTGGAGTGGGAGTAATGTGCGTGTCACTGGGTGAGAGCCCCGCCCGGCGCTGCCGCAGGGCCAGCCCGTTAACCCCGACGCCGTCACGTCTAGCCAGGATTAGGCCATATGCAATCGGACATCGACGCCCAGCTGACTAATTTCTTCGAGGACGCCCCGCCGCGCGAGTTCGCCACGGTAATGCGGGGCTACGATAAGCACCAGGTCGACGAGCACATTCGCACGCTCGAAGTCGAGGTGCGCCAGCACCGCGAGCAGGCCCAGGCCTCGCGACGCGAACTGTCCGAGGCGCATCGTCAGATCCAGGAGCAGGAACGCCCGACGTATTCGGGTCTCGGTGCGCGCATCGAGCAGCTGCTCCGGCTCGCTGAGGAACAGGCCACCGAACTGGTCCAGGCGGCCAGGTCGGAGGCCAACGAGATCAAGGCCGCGGCCAAGGTCGACGCGGCCGAGCTGCGCGCCGCGGCCGAGAACGAGGCCGCCGAGCTGCGCGCTAACGCCAAGCGGGAAACCGACGACCAGCGCGGCGCCGCCGAGCGTGAGGCCGATTCGATCCGCACCACGGCGCGCCGCGAGGCCGACGAGCTGACCTCGACCACCGAGCGCGAGGTCGCCAAGCTGCGGGCCACCGCCGACCACGAGGTCGCGGAGAAGCGGGCTGCCGCCGAGCGTGACATCGCCAAGCTGCGCACCACCGCCGAGCGTGAGGTCGCCCAGCTCAAAGCCAGCGCCAAGCGCGAGCGTGACGAGATCCTCACCACCTCCAAGCGCCAGGCCGACGAGATGCGCAGCCAGGCGCAGCGCATCCTGGAGGAGAGCGAGGCGCAGCGGACGCAGGCCGAGGCCGAGTTCGAGATGCAGCTCGCGTCCCGGCGCGAGGAGGCCGAGCGGCAGGAGGCCGAGCGGCTGGCCGCCGCCCAGGCTGCGACCCAGAAGCTGGTTTCCGAGGCCGAGCAGCGCGCCTCCACCGCCGAGCAGCGCGCGGCGAAGGCTTCGGCCCAGGCCGACCAGACCCGGCGGGACGCCGACCAGCACGCCCGGCAGCTCGTGTCCAACGCGAAGAAGAACGCCGACCAGATCGTCAGCCAGGCCAAGTCGCAGGCCGAGCAGCTGCTCGCCGAGACCAAGGCCGACGCCGAACGCCGCCGGGCCGCCGCCCAGCGCGAGGTCGAGGAGCTGACCCGGCAGAAGGACTCGATCGCTTCGCACCTGGCGCAGGTGCGGCAGCTGCTAGGCGGGCAGCTTCCCGGTCTGGGAGACGCGACCATGGCGGCCGCGGCCACCAAGTCGGCGATCGACTCGCCCCCGCCGCCTCCCGCGCCCGCGCCCGCGCCAACCGCGCACAGCGGATCGTCGGCCGGCAACGGTTCCGCGGGGGTCGCGCCGACCAGCGTGCAGCCGGCCCCGCAGGGACACCCGACTCCCCCACATGGCGGCCCGGTGCACCAGGCCACATCGCACCAGCAGACCCAGGTCGTGCCCGCCGTGGCCGGTCCTGGCGCCGGTACGCGGCCGGCCAACGGCACCGCCAAGGCGGAAGACGAAGACTGGTGGACCGAGTAGTCACTGTCAGCGGGCTCGCGCCCCGCTAGGCTGGAACTGTGGAAACCTGGGAAGCGATCAGGTCCAGGCGTAACGTCCGGTCCTTTACGGACCAGCCGATACCCGGCGATCACCTGGACGAGATCCTGGAGGCCGGCAGGCGCGCGCCTTCGTCGCGTAACTGGCAGCCCTGGGATTTCGTCGTGGTCACCTCGCGGGCCACGTTGACCGAGTTGTCACGAGTGCATGCGGGCGCCGCGCATGTCGCGGACGCCGCGGCGGCCGTCGCTGTGGTCGCGACGCCGGTTCCTCCCGGTGAGGACCGGCGTCGCGGCACGCTGTACTTCGACCTGGGACAGGCCACGATGAGCATGATGCTCGCCGCGACCGGCCTGCGTATCGGCAGCGGCCACGCGGGCGTGTCCGATCAGGATCTCGCCCGCAAGGTCCTGGGGCTCCCGGCCGACAAGTTCTGCGCGTACGTCGTGTCGTTCGGGTACCCGGCCGACCGGGCGCTCAGCATGATCCGCCACCCCGACCGCCGCCCGCTGGCCCAGATAGTCCACCGGGAGCAATACTAACTGTGTTTTCCCGGGGCATGACCAAAAGTGCGCCCGAATTGCAACGTTTGCCGGTAACTTCCTGAGCTTGAAGGGCTCAGGGTCTGTCGCCCGCGTGAGGCGCGTGGCAAGTTTGCGGATCGACGTCGGGTCTCCCGCGGCTGCTGACTTTCCGCAGCTGCCGGATTGGACTGAATGTTCGGTAAATCCCGAACGGGATGCGGATTAAGGCGGAACATCAATGCAGGGTGGAAACAAAACGTACGAATAGAGGCTGTCGCGTAACTCGTAGCCGTGGGGTGTCAAGTGCCGCAGCCGCACTTGATGACGCCGGGCAGTCATGCTACCGGACAGCCGGTTCGTCCTGTATTCCCGGGCGGTGGCGGCGTCCTCGCATGGTTGTTTCGG
>JAFARZ010000302.1 GCA_019245115.1 Streptosporangiaceae bacterium
ACCGCCCAGAGGATCCGCCGCGGCGTGCACAAGAGCGTGCAGGCCCTCGAAGCCGACATCCGCGACTGGATCAACAGCTGGAACCAGAATCCACGGCCCTTCACCTGGACTAAGACGGCCGAACAGATCCTGGACTCACTGGCAAAAATATATAGCGAAGATTTCAGGCGCGGCATACTAGCAATGTGCCGGCGAAGTAGCTCCGGTACGCGTCCGCTCCCTCCCCGGTAGCCGTTGCGGACCACGTCCTGACGATCTTGCCCGGTTCCCCATTCGGCGTCATAGCGGCCATCGTGTACACAGCTCATCCAAAAGTAAAGTTGAACTTTCTACCGCGAACCGAAAGTCAAACTTCCGCATGATTGATCCACGCAGGTTGCACATACTGCGGGCGGTGGTCGCGAACGGCAGCGTCGCCGCCGCCGCGCGGGCACTGCATCTGACCCCGCCCGCGGTTTCGCAGCAGTTGCAGGCGCTCGAGCGTGAGACGGGGACCCCTCTGCTGGACCGCTCCGGCAAGCAGGTGAGACCGACCGCTGCCGGCCGGCTGCTGGCCGAGCACGCGGAGCGTGTCGCCGCACAACTGCGCCAGGCAGAACGGGATCTGGCCGAGCTCACCGGCCGGGTGTCGGGCCCGGTCCGGCTGGCGGCGTTCCAGAGCGTCATGTCCGCGCTGGTTGCTCCGGCGGCGCGCAAGCTCGCCGATACTTACCCCGCGATACAGGTAAGCGTGACCGAATGCTACGGTCCCAGCGCGCTCGCCGAGCTGCGCCTTGGAGATCTGGACATCGTCCTCACCGAGTACGATTCCAGCGGCGCAACGCCCGCGGAAGAAGGCCTCGGCCTGCGCACGCTGGCGTTCGATCCCTTCGTTCTCGTCGTCCCGCCCGAATGGGCGATCACCGTGCGGAGCCTCGCCGACCTGGCCGGGCGGACGTGGGTGGCCGGGCCCCCGGGCACCGCCCGTGATCACGCGTTGCGGCGGCTTGCCGCCGAGGCCGGCTTCTCGATTGAGCCCCGGGATGTATGCGTGGAGTTTCCATCGGTGCTGGCCTTGATCGCGGCCGGGCGCGGCGCCGCGATCGTGCCGCGGCTGACGCTGCGGCCGACGCTGACCGGCGCCCCGGTCGCCACCTGTCCGCTCCCCGAACTCGGCGGCCGGTACATCGCAGCGTTCCACCGCGCCGGCCCCGCGCAACCCGGCCCGGCCGTGATGGCGGTCCTCGACGCTCTCGCCAGTGAGAGCCGCGATTCCTTCCCAGCGTTGCCAGCGTTCCCGGCGTCTGGCCCAGGCTGAAAGTTTCGACGCCGCTAATGCCGAACGGCCGAGGCAGGACCACAGACAAGACAAACGTTTGCCCGGCTGGAGTTGACCCGTCGGCCGCGGGCTTGTTGCGTGGGGACTTGACCAGTAGCCACACTGGCCGGCGCTCGGCTGCGTCTAAAATTATGGAGTCACGCATGTCCCGTATATCCGGATGCGTCAGGATATCCGGCGCCCTCACCCTCGCCATCGCGATCAGCGCCCTCGTCCCGGCCGCCCTCGCGTCGCCCGCGTCGCCCGCGGGAGCGCCCGCACCGCCCGCGGGAGCGCCCGCACCGCCCGCAGGAGCGCCCGCTGCGCCCACGCTGGCCACTGGCGACAGCCGCTCGGTCAGCCAGCCGACCATCCCGTCCGCATGCGCCACGCTGACCGCTCAGCTCCAGACCAGCAACGAGCAGTTCAGCAGCGCGAACGAAACCACCCCGCCGGACACCTCCAGGATTCAGTCCGCGCTCAACTCGTGCGGCGGATCCGGCAAGGCAGTGCTGCTCGCACCAAGCGGAAGCAACAACGCCTTCCTCAGCGGACCGCTGTCGCTGCCCGCCAGCGTCGATCTCGTCGTCGAGGCCGGCGCGACGTTGTACGCGTCAAGAAATCCGGCCAGCTACCAGGTGTCCGGCCAGGCCACCTGTGGCACCGTTGCGTCCAGCGACGGCGGGTGCAAGCCCTTTATCACGGTGACCGGTTCCAGCGCCGGGATCATGGGCACGCAGAGCGGCAGCGGCTCGCAGGGGGAGATCAACGGCCGCGGCGACCAGGACATCCTCGGCACCAGCACAACGTGGTGGGCCCTGTCGACCGCGGCGAAGAGCGGCGGGAAACAAAACAACCCGCGGCTGATCGAGTCCAAGGGCGAGAACAACCTCACGGTTTATGACATTGACCTGGTCAACGCCCCGCTCTTCCACGTGTACTTCGAGGCCGGCAATGGCCTGACCGTATGGGGCGTCCGGATCAAGACCCCGGCGACGGCGCGGAACACCGACGGCATCGATCCGGACAGCGCCACCAACGTGACCGTCAGCAACTCCTACATCCAGGACGGCGACGACGGCATCGCGATCAAGACGAACTCCGGCGCCGCTTCCAACATGACCATCGAGAACAGCCACTTCTACGGTACGCACGGGATCTCGATCGGCAGCGAGACGCAGCACGGCATCACCAACATCCTCGTCCAGAATGACACGGTCAGCGGCACCGACACTTCTGGGAACGTGAGCGGCGACAACAACGGCGTCCGCATCAAGACCGACTCCAGCGTGGGTGGCAAGGTCTCGGACGTGACTTACGAGAACATCTGCGACACCGGGGTCAAACACAACCTTGAGTTCAACCCGTTCTACTCCAGCGGGAACGGGTCGACGACTCCCGACTTCACCGGCATCGTGGTCGACGGGTTCAAGTCGGTCAGTTCGGCATCCAGCGCGCAGTCGGTGCTCGAGGGCTTCAACACGTCGAACCCGCTCGGCCTCACGCTTGAGAACGTCAGCCTCGACCAGACCGGCTCGACGGCCGAGTTCGCGAACATCGGCGTGTTCAACACGAATTTCACGCCGTCCGGCACCGACGTGACCGTAACCAGTATCTCCGGCAGCGGGAGCGTCCCATCCTGCACTTTCCCGGCCTACCCAGGTCTTTAAATCCTTTACCGCGAACGGCGGTGGTACCACGGCCCCCGCCTGTCACCGTCATGGCGACGGCTGTACCTTTCATCGGCTTCCGACTGTTTCGGAAAAGGGTTTCCCAGGTAGTGGCAAGCGGCCCGCGCGAGTCTGGCCATCCCGGTTGACGGGCGATACGGCACCCCCCGATTGTTAGCGCTAACAACTTTCCTAGAACTCGGTGAGGTGTTGCGATGGGCTGGAAGTTCGCTCGAAGGTCATACCGCCGCTGGTCACCGGCGGTCGCGGCAGTCTCGGCTTGCGTGGTGGTCGCCGCCATCGCGACCGTCTCCGCCGTCTCGGCCAGACCGGCCGCGGCAGCCGCCGGCTGCCAGGCCAGCTATACCATCGGCAGCCAGTGGTCGGGCGGCTTCACCGCCACCGTGTCCGTCACCAACCTGGGCAGTCCGGTGACCTCCTGGACCGTAACGTGGGCATTCCCCGGGAACCAGCAGGTCACCCAGATGTGGAACGCCGCCAGCTCGCAGTCAGGGGCGAACGTCACCGCCACGAGCGAGTCCTACAACGGATCGCTGGCCACCAACGCCTCCGTCAGCTTCGGCTTCAACGGGTCGGTCACCGGAACCAACGCGGCGCCCGCCCAGCTGTCGTTCAACGGGACGGCCTGCACCGGCAGCGTAACGCCGACGCCGACGCCAACCCCCACACCTACGCCGACCCCCACCCCGACGCCGACGCCGCCACCTGGCCAGGGAACCTGGGTGGCGGCGCCGGTCAATCCGGCCACCGGCGGAGCGGCCACGTTCCTGTACCTGCTGACAGACGGCTCGGTGCTGTCCAACGGCTCTAGCCTGAACCAGTGGGTCAGGCTGGTACCGGATGCGCACGGCAGCTACGCCAACGGCACCTGGCAGACGCTGGCCTCCAGCCCGTACGCGATGGGGGCGGCACAGGACCACATCCTGCCGGACGGGCGCTTTTACCAGGCCGGCGGCGAATTCATCTACGCCTTCCCGTCCGGCAGCTCAGCCAACGACCATGACGCCGTACAGCTGTACAACCCGGTGACGAACAGCTGGACTCTCGGCCAGCAGGGACTGTACGGCAACCTGTCCGACGGCGGCAGCGCGAACCTGGCCAACGGCAGCATCGTCGCCGGCGATGACTCCACCGCGAAGACGCAGATCTTCAGCCCGTCCACCAACTCCTGGACCGCCGCCGGGTCACGGCCGGTCCCGACGGGGGAAGACGGCTGGATCACGTTGCCGGACGGATCGGTCGTCTCGATGAGCGCCGGCGGCCAGTACCGTTATAACCCGGCCAGCCAGACATGGATCACGCTTCCCGCTGCACCGCCGGGATACCAGAACGGCAGTGTCGACCAGGCCATGTCCACGCTGATGTACAACGGCAAGATCCTGGTCATGGGCAGTAACACGTCCGCGGTCTACACTCCGGGCGCCACGCCCAGCTCGCCGGGAAGCTGGGCCCAGGGACCCGGCATGCCGCAGGGCAGCTACGTCGATGATTCCTACGCGGTTCCCGAGCCGAACGGGAAGGTCCTCGTCGACACGATCAAATGCAGCTGGATCACCAACGCCTGCGGCTCTGCCTCCGGGCCCGAACTCGCCGAGTACGATCCCTCGTCGAACACGATGAGCCAGATCAGCGAACCTCCCGACCCGTCCGGCCAGGCAGTGAACTTCATAGACCTGCCGAACGGTCAGGTGCTCGCCGCGGCCGGCAACCGGGACTGGATCTGGACCCCCGTCGGCACCCCGCAGAACTCCTGGCGACCGACTGTCACCTCGGTCACCGCGAACAGCAACGGTTCGTACCACCTGAGCGGTACCCAGCTCTCGGGTCTCGTGTCAGTGGGAGAAGACGACTACCAGAATGCGCAGAACTACCCGATCGTCTACCTGACGAACTCGTCCGGCAGCGTGTTCTACGCGCGAACCTCCAACTTCAGCACCATGGCGCCCAGCACACCGGGTGAGGCGGAGTCGGCGGACTTCACGCTCCCGTCCGGGCTGGCGCACGGGACATACAGCCTGTTCGTGTCCTCGTGCGGCGTCTCGTCCGCCACTGGATTCACGTTCACCTTCTGACCGCGGGCCCCGCAGGCCAGCCGCCGGCATCCCAACCCGCTCTGGGATGCCGGCGGCCTTTGGCGCTTACCCAAGCTCACGGCACCTGGAACGACCCGGACAGGGGCAGCCCGTCCTGCGCGGAGGAGTCTCCCACCCACACCTGGTAGCTGCCGGACGCCACCGACCACTGGTTCGCGCCCGTGTTCCAGTAGGCCACGTCCTGCGCGGTGAGCGGGAAGCTGACCGTCGTGCTCTGGCCGGAGCCCAGCGTAACGCGCTGGAAGCCGCGCAGTTGCCGGGCCGGCTCCCCCGTCGAGGAGGGATCGCCCAGGTAGAGCTGGGCGACCTCGGTACCGGACCGCGTTCCGGTGTTGGTGACCGTCGCGTGTACGACCGCCACCACCTGGTTCGGATCGTTGACCGGATCCACCCGGCCAGTGACGGACGAAGGCACCGACAGCCCGGTAAACCCGAAGTTCGTGTACGAGAGCCCGAATCCGAACGGGAACAGCGGGGTCAGACCCTGGGCGTTGTACCACTTGTAGCCGATATCGAGGCCCTCGGAGTAGCTCACGTTCCGGCCTGTCCCCGGGAACCGCGACGGGTCCGCGGACAGCGCCTGGTTCGCCGAAGCCGGGAACGTCACCGGGAGTTTGCCGCCCGGATCGACGTCACCGAACAGCACCGACGCGATCGCATTCCCGTCCTGCTGCCCCGGGTACCAGGCCTCCACGACCGCCGCGACATTGTTCAGCCAGGGCATCAGCACCGGGCCGCCGGTGTTCAGCACCACTATCGTGTTCGGGTTGGCCGCGGCCACCGCGGAGATCAGCTGATCGTCGACCCCGGAAAGGTTCAGGTTCGGCTGGTCGAACGCCTCCGACTCGAACGTCCCCGCGAACACGACGGCGGCCTTTGCCGACCGCGCCGCCGCGGCGGCCGCCGCCACCGACGGTGGCACTTGACCCGGCACCAGCCAGCCAAGCTGCGCGATCGTACCGAGCGTCTGGACCCCCGTACCCAGCCAGGCCTGCTTGTAGAGCACCTGGATCGGTACCGGCTGCCCGCCGGTCAGCGTCGCGCTGCCGGTGACGGTGTGGTGTGACACCAGGCCGGACGCGCCACTGTCGTCGATGACCAGCTTGCCGCCGATGAACAGCACGCATTCCCGGTCGCAGGTAACGGAGAACTGGTAGGTGCCGGTGACCGGCGGGTGCAGCGTCCCGTACCACTTCGCCGACACCGACGGCGACGCATCCCGGGCGGGAGAGGGAAGCAGCGACCGGGGGGTCTCCACGTCCACGGTGGGTTCGGTCCGCACGATCGCGGGCGCGCCGGACAGCGTGCCGTTGGCGTAGATCGCGGTGGTCAGCCCGGCCCCGGAGCCTTGGGACGGGGTCAGGTTCGCCGCGGGGATGTCCGGCAGCGCGTCATACGGACCGCTGCCGATGGAGTACGTGACGTTCGTCCCGTCCCCGGCCCGCGTCCGGATTCCCGCCAGCGGCGTGACCACGTTGCCGGCGTTCACCTGCGCGCTGCCGCCGCCGGCCGATTCCGCGTAGTCGTTCGCGTCCGCACCGATCACCGCGATCGACGACGCGTTCTGCGAGTTGAGCGGCAGCGCAGTCCCCGAGTTCCGCAGCAGCACGGTGCCCGCCGCGGCAGCGGTCTCCGCGAACCAGACGTGCCCGCCGCTCGACACGTAGGCGCCCAGGTTCCCCGAAGGCGGGTTGTTGAACAGGCCCATCTGGAACATCGGGTACAGGATGGCCGCGGCCGCGGCGTTGATCGTCGTGCGGGAGATCAGCCCGGCGGAGACATCGGCGAGGAGGTTGGCCGGGTTGAACGTCGGCGTCACCGCCTGGTCAAGCCCGGCGTTGGCGGCGCGGACGTCCGATGTCACCGACGGCGGATTGTCGCTGCGCACATCGCCCTTGAACCCGTACTGATTGCGGAGCACGCCGAGCAGCCACGAGTTCTGGCAGGCGCCGGTCCCGTTCACCGACGGCATCGCGCACATGACGGAGCCGGCGTGTGCGTCCCGCACCGCCGAGCCGAACACCGCCAGCTCGGTCTCCTGCATGACGCGCACCGATGCGACGACGTTGTCCCGCCCCTGCGACGGCTGGCGGTACGTCTCCTGGTTGTACTCCGCGTAGTGCTTGACGTTGGCTATCACGCCCTGGCTCTGGATGCCCTGGATCTCCGCGTCACCCAGCGTCGACGTCAGGTACGGATCCTCGCCCAGCGTCTCGAACGACCGGCCCCACTGCGGAACCCGGACCAGGTTCAGCGTCGGGGCGAGCGCGAACCCGATGCCCTTACTGCGCATCTCGCTGCCGATCACCGAGCCGTACTGCTGCAACGTGCCGGTGTCGAACGTCGAAGCAGCGGCGATCGGCGCCGGGAGCTGGGTCACGCCATTCGATCCCGAAGCCACGCCGGCCGCGCCGTCCTGCTGCATCACGGCCGGGACGCACAACGAGGGAATGCCGGGCACGTAGTGTTCGTAGCCCGGGTACGGGCCGCCCTTCTCGGGCTGCATGAGCGACACTTCCTGCGCCAGCGTCATGGCCGAGACCAGCTCGTTGACCCGCTGCTGGATCGAAACCAGCGGGTTCAGCCACGGACAGCTGCCCAGCCGCGACTGGCCGGATAGCCCGGACCCGGCGGCCGGCGTGCGTGGTGCCGCGAGACCGGTGTTACCCGGCAGGCTCACCGCCAGCAGCCCGGCGACGACTGCCGTCGTCAGGACTCGTGAACCCCTGATGCGCCTGGCGACAACCACTCCAGCTCCTGCCCTTTTCCCGGTGGCCCCGGGACATCGTGGCAGAGAAACCACAGCAGAACGGCCGTTGTTGCATCAGCGTTACGTAAAGTCATACCCAATTTCAAACGAACGGTCTGTGGTTCACCCTCTGGGCAATCTGCGCAGGTCATCGATGGTCAGCGCCGGACCGGGAAGGACGGGTTCCCGGGACACTGGCCGTAGGCCGTCGATGAGCAGGTCCAGGTGGCGGTGGCTGAGACCGTTGTTTGTCCCGGGCGCGAACGGGCCGGGTAGTGGCCTGGTCATCCGCACGATGAGCATCCCGATGTCGCCGGACGTGACGTCGTCGCGCAGGGCGCCGGCTCGCTTGGCCGCGTCGACGAGGGGGGCGATGGTCCCGGCTGACTCCTCGCGGGCGCGCGCGATCTCCTCGTCGTCGAAGTCCAGCTCGCCCAGTAGCGCGGGGATCACCGCCGCCGTGCGCGCATCGATGGCGCGGTGCATGTAGCGGACCAGGGCGCGGAACGGGTCCGGCTCCTCATCGGACGCCTCCCGCGCATCGTCCAGGCTGCGCCGCATCGCGTCGAGGGTGACGGCCTTGATGAGCGCCTGCCGGTCGGGAAACCTGCGATAGAGGGTGGCGATACCGATCCCGGCCCGGCGGGCGATCTCGTCCAGCGGTGCGCCCGCGCCCTGTTCGATGAACACATCCCGGGCCGCCTCCAGCAGCCTGCGCAGGTTGTCTCGCGCGTCGGCCCGCAGCGGCCGTAGCTGGTCGCGGCTGTCCCGTGTCTGAGGCACGCAGACCATAGTACTAACTGATAGACAAATCCTCCACATATCTGTTAACGTGGCGATAAGCGAAGGAAAATCCTCCACATAGGTGAGTCCAATCATGACGCACACCAAAGAGCAGATCCATGGCTTCCTCCAGCGCCTGACCGCGGCCGAACGCGACGGCGACGTCGGCACCCTGGCCGGCCTGCTCGACGACGACTTCGTCTGCGTCGGCCCGCTCGGCTTCGTCCTGACCAAGCCGCAGTGGCTCGCCGGATACCGCACCGGCGACCTCGTGTACCAGGCATTGACCCTGGAGGACACCTCGGAACGCCGCTACGGCGACACCGTCATCACGATCTCCATCCGCACCCAGCAGGCCACCTACCAGGGCAACCCGGCTCCGGGCGGCCCGTTCCGGATCACCCACATCATCGTCCGCCGCGACTCCGCCTGGCTCCTGGCCGGCTTCCACATAAGTCCCATAACCTCCCCTCCACCTCAATAACACCTCCTCACCCTCCCCCGAGCTACCCTCTGGTAACAAAACACCTGTCTTCGTGCGGCGGAACGCCCATCTCGCGTCCGTTAAGTACCTTTTGCGGGGCAGTCCGCCACACGAAGACACCCGTAGCCTAGGAAAACTAGGCATCAAACCCGGCAAAATGGGGCAACACGTCGAGGGGCGCGGACGGGGGTCTCCCGCGACGGCGAGCCGATGCGGACACCTCGCGAGGCGACGCGCCCTCTTTGTCCGTATGGTCCGCAAGTCCGGTGATCTCCACGGAAATTTGGAGCCTCGCGGATGAAAAGGCGCCGGAAACCGGCGCCTTTCTCTCCGGGAGGCTCTAATCCTCCACGGTAACTAGTTCGCAGACTGGACAAATACTAAAATGTCGGGCGGCCCTTTGGGGAATCGGGAGCGCGCATAGAAACGGCCGACGCCGACGGGGGATACAGGAGATGCCGGAGATGCGGAGGCTGTGGCAGGTGCCAAGGATGTGGCAGGAGTGTTAGTGCGCAGGCGGTGTGAAGGATACCGGAGTAACCATCGCGACGATGGGGTGCGGGGACGGGGACCGCGGGGGAC
>JAFARZ010000304.1 GCA_019245115.1 Streptosporangiaceae bacterium
GAGTGGGCAACATGCCGGTGGTGCCATCGGTGCCGCTCAAACCGATCAGTAGCGCTATTAGAGCGTGCCCGATGGTGCCATCGGTGCCGCTGGCCAGGGAGCAGCACCTGGCTGGCTGTCACTTTAAGGGAGCCACACCCATGTGACATCAAGGGGTTGGGCTGGCCCGCGCCGCCAGTTATCCGTGGTAGCGGGCGAGTGCGATGAAGACGTCGCCGGTGGCGTCGTTCTCTGAGAACCGACGGCAACGATCCAACCTCGCCCCATACAGAGCCGAAATTTTGCGCTACACGGAAATTTACCCGCCGTACTCGTACACTAAATTCCCATCTAGCATGGGTGTTCCGCCTTGATCGGTACCTCGTTCGAGATTTACTTGACATTCAGGGAATCCAGCAGCGGCAGGGGCCGCGACTTCGATCCGCGACCTGGCCATGCGCCTCCTGCGGGTGACAGAGGCTGGTCCTTCACGCTCAGTAACTCAGTAACGGCCATATCCCGACAAATCGATGGAGACGCCCGGCACGCCGGAAATCCGGTTGAGGATGGACCCATGACATTTACTGATGGTTCCGCGGCGCCGCGGCCGGAGGCCCAGGCAAGTTCGGCACTGCCGGTCATCGATGTCGCCCCGCTTGTACGAGGCGCGGCGGCCGCGTCGGGCGCGGCACCCGAGACGGCCGCCAAGGAAACAAAAGCCGCCAAGGAAACAAAGGCGGTCGCCGAGCAGATCCAGGCCGCCTGCCGCGAGCGCGGCTTCTTCTATGTGACCGGCCACGGCGTGCCCGCTGAGCTGCTGGCCGAGCTGGCCGACGCGAGTGCCGAGTTCTTCTCCCTCCCGGAACGAGACAAGCTCGAGATCGCCATGGACCGGGGCGGCCGCGCGTGGCGGGGCTACTTCCCGGTGGGTGCCGAGCTGACCTCCGGGCAGCCGGACCTGAAGGAGGGCCTGTATTTTGGCACCGAACTGCCCGCGGACGATCCTCGGGTGGCCGCGGGCTGGCCGCTGCACGGCGCGAACCTGTTTCCCCACCAGGTGCCTCGGCTACGCCCGCTGGTGCTGTCCTATCTTGACGTGATGACCAGCCTGGGGCAGGCCGTGCTGGCGGGCATCGCGCTGAGCCTCGGCCTTGACGCCGATTACTTCGCCGCCGGCTACACCGCCGACCCGACGATCTTGTTCCGGATCTTCAGCTACCCGCCGCCGGAGACCGACGGCCGAGACGGCCGGGACAGCCTGGACAGTCTGGACAGCCCCGACAGCGCGGAGAGCCTGGACGGCCCGGACAGATCAGGCGGCTCCGAAAGCTGGGGAGTGGGTGAGCACACCGACTACGGGCTGCTGACCCTGCTCGCTCAGGACGACAGCGGCGGCCTGCAGATCGCCGCCCCCGAAGGCTGGATCGACGCCCGGCCCGTCCCCGGCACGTTCGTCTGCAACATCGGTGACATGCTGGACCGGCTGACCGGCGGCTGGTACCGGTCCACGCCGCATCGCGTCCGCAACCTTAGCGGCCACAGCCGGCTTTCGTTCCCGTTCTTCCTTGATCCAGGGTTCTCCGCCGAGGTGCCGCCGCTGCCCGACCGCGCCTCCGTCGGCGCCCCCTCCGTCGACGCCCCCAACGCCAACGCCAACGCCAAGAACGGCGGCCGGCGATGGGACGGCCAGGATCTACCCGCCTTCACCGGAACTTACGGCGACTACCTCCTCGGCAAGGTGCCTAAGGTCTTCCCCCAGCTCCGCCGCGAAGTCCTGTGATCCGCTGGCATAACGTTGAGGTGACCACCGGATAGCGCAGGAGGCGGCATGGCCGGAGATGCCCGTGGCAAGGTACGGATCGAGCCGGGCGCGAAGCGGGTACGTGCCTACCTGGCGGGACAGCTTGTCGCGGACACGCTCCATCCGTTCCTGGTGTGGGAGGTCCCCTATTATCCGGCGTACTACCTGCCGGCGGCCGACGTGACGGCCAAGCTTGTTCCCACCGGGAAGACCGAATACTCGCCCAGCCGGGGCGATGCCGAGCTCTACGACGTCCAGGTCGACGGCGCCGTGGCACAGGCGGCCGCCCGTAGGTATCCGGATTCCCCGTTCGAGCGGTTGCGCGATCTGGTCCGCTTTGACTGGTCCGCGATGGACGAATGGCTGGAGGAGGACGAGCCGGTCTACACCCATCCCCGCGATCCATACACCAGGGTGGATATTCTGGCCAGCTCGCGGCGGGTCCGGGTGGAGGTCGACGGCGTCACCGTGGCCGACTCGGTCCGACCGCACATCTTGTTCGAGACCGGCCTGCCGCCTCGCTACTATCTGCCGCTTACCGACATCCGGATGGATCTGCTCCGCCCTTCGAGCACTCAGACCCACTGCCCGTACAAGGGAACGGCGTCGTACTGGTCGCTCGACACCGGACGCACGATCCATCCCGACATCGTGTGGATCTACCGGACTCCGCTACCGGAAAGCCAGAAGGTCGCTGGCCTGGCGTGCTTCTACAACGAGAAGGTGGACATCTACCTCGACGACGAGCTGACCGAGCGCCCGCGCACCCACCTCACCTGAGTTCATGACCACCACCAGGCCGACCACTTCCGAACTCATCGCGCTCGTGGTCCAGGGCAGCCGGGCCCTGATGGCAGCCGGGCAGTCCGACATGGTGTGGGGTCACGCCAGCGTCCGGGATCCCGGTGGGCGCGGCGCCTGGATGAAGAGCGCGGGCTGGGGCTTCGAGGAGGTGGATGCCACCAGGGTCGTCCTGGTATCCAGGGACGGGGACGTCCTGCACGGCGGCGAGACCGGCCGTCGGCACATCGAGTACCCGATCCACACCGAGATCATGGACCGCCGCGATGACGTCGGAGCCGTCGTCCACACCCATTCCGATGCCGCCAATAGTTTCTCCGCCTTGGATGTGCCGCTCCGTCCGATCAGCCACGCGGGTTCGCTGTTCTGCTATCCGGACATCCCGCGATTCACCCTGACCGGCGGCCTGATCCGCGGCCGGGAGCTGGGGCAGGCGCTGGCGGAGATGCTCGGACCGGCGTCGGCCTGCCTCATGCCCCAGCACGGCCTGGTGGCGGTCGGCCCCACCCTTCCGGTCGCGGTGATGACCGCCGTGCTGCTTGACCGGGCCTGCCGCACCCAGCTGACCGCGATGGCGGCCGGGCCGCTCGTCCGCTGGGGCGCCGAAGCGGACACCCTGGCCAAGCGGGCCGAGGTCTGGTCCGCCGCCCAGATGCAAGCCGGCTGGGACTACCTGCTCCGCACCGCCGGCCGCCTCCCCGCCGGATGAATGTGGCATCCACCCGGTTACAACCGGGTCGCTGTCACATCCATCCGATGGCCGGAGCGCCCGAAAGTTTCAGCCCTCACATCCGCCCGCCCCGCCCGACCAGAGCTTGTCACCAGGGCAAACCTTTGCCTAACCAGCATCCGAAGAAGCCACGCCTTGTCGGCCCCGCCAGCCGATCCTTACCGTCCTGGCCATGAGGATTCGCCTGTTCGCGGCCTGCCTGGCCGGTGTCCTGAGCCTCGCGGGGGCGGCGGCGGTAACCGCGCCGCGCGCCGCAAACGGGGCCACCTCGACCTGCACGGTGAGCTACAGCGTCGGCAACAACTGGTCGGGTGGCTTCCAGGCCGGCGTCACCATCACCAACAACGGCCCGGCCCTCTCCAGCTGGACGCTCGCCTTCGCGTTCCCGAACGACCAGCAGGTGACGAACCTCTGGAACGGCATCTTCAGCCAGAACGGCCAGGTACTGGTGGTCAGCAACGCGAGCTACAACGGCTCGCTCGGCACGGGGGCCAGCGTCACCGTCGGGTTCACCGGATCCGTCAGCGCCACCAACAACGTCCCGTCGTATTTCACGGTCAACGGGTTCGCGTGCAACGGCGCTGCTCAGGTTCCCTTCGTCGAACTGACCAGCCCGCAGGCCAGCCAGGGCTACACGCCGGGCGCCAGCGTCACGGCGGCAGCCACCGCCAGCGAGCCGACCGCGTCGATCAGCAAGGTCGAGTTCTTCGCCACATCGGTGATTCCCGGCACCAGCAAGACCCCGCTGCTCATCGGCACCGCGAGCGCCAGCCCGTACACCGCCACCTGGCCCAGCGTCCCGGCGGGCTACTACGACCTGACCGCGGAGGCGTTCGACAGCGCGGGCGCCACCGCCACCTCCCCGCCCATCCTGGTCAATGTGGTCTCCGCCACGTCCACCGCCCCGCAACTGCACGTTTCCGGGAACCAGCTGCTGAATGCCAGCGGTAGTCCGGTGGTGTTGCACGGGGCGGATCGCTCCGGCGGCGAGTTCGCCTGCGTGCAGAACACCGGCATCTGGAATGGCCCGATGGATCAGGCGTCGGTCACCGCGATGAAGGAATGGGGTATCACCGCCGTCCGCGTCCCCCTCAACGAAGCGTGCTGGAGCGGTGAGTCGTACGTGACCGCGGCATATGCGGGCACCACCTACCAGAACGCCGTCAAGCAGTACGTCAGCCTGCTGAACGACAACGGCATAGTCCCGATCCTGGACCTGCACTGGACCGACGGCGCGTACACCGGTACGGCGTCCGCGTGTGCGAACGCGCAGGCCACCTGCCAGAAGCCCATGCCGGATACGGCGCAGTCCGTGCCGTTCTGGACAAGTGTCGCGACCGCCTTCAAGGGCAACAACGCCGTCATCTTCGACCTGTTCAACGAGCCCTACCCGGATGTCGCGGCGGCCAGCGAGACCGCGGGCTGGCAGTGCTGGCTCAATGGCGGCACCTGCCCGGGCATCGGCTACCCGGTGGCTGGCATGCAGTCCCTGGTCAACGCGGTGCGGTCCACCGGTGCGGCCAATGTCCTCATGCTCGGCGGCCTCACCTGGTCAAACGACCTCACCCAATGGCTGGCCCACGAGCCATCGGACCCCGACCATAACCTGGTCGCGTCGTGGCACTCCTACAACTTCAACGCCTGCTCCACCCAGTCGTGCTGGACGTCGCAGGTCGCCCCGGTCGCTGCCGCTGTCCCGGTGATCGCCGGCGAGATTGGCGAGAACGAGTGCTCGGATACCTACATCACCCCGTTGATGACCTGGATGGACTCCGCGCACATCGGCTACCTGGCCTGGACCTGGAACGCATGGGGATGTTCCCAGGGGAGCGTGCTGATCAACGACTACACCGGTAACCCGACCGCGTTCGGCGCCGGCTTCGAGGCTCACCTGCAGGCGCTGGCGGGCGGCTGATTTAAGAGAATTTGACAGAACGGCGGTGGTTTCACCGCTGCGCACCCTGCACGCCACCTGATAATGGTGTGATCGGTTCTGCGTGATTCCGGGTGGTGATGATGTTTATCTGGCGGGCGACGGCAGTTCTGGCCCTCATGGCAGGCGCGATAACTGGAGGCACGGCGGCTACCGCGGCGGCGGCGACGGAGGTCGTCGTCGGCACGGAGTCGGGAAACGAGAACGCCTGCGTGGACACGCCGCTCACGATCACGTTCCCGTCGGCGCCCGCGCTGGGTACCACCGGCTCGATTACCGTCCACAACGCGGACGGCTCCGTCGCGGACACGATCAATCTCGCCGATCCGGCGTCGTTCACGGAAACGGTCGGCGGCGCGACCGACGAAGCCGGCAATCTGCACTTCTTCAACTACTTTCCGGTGATCATCGCCGGCGACACCGCCACCGTCTACCTGCACCACGAACTGGCCTACGGCCGTACCTACTACGTGACCGCGGACCCCACGGTGTTTACCGGAGCGGGTTTCACCGGCATCACCGACCCCCACACGTGGCGGTTCACCACGACCCACCGCCGTCCCCGGCCGGACGCCAGGATCATCGGCGTCGATTCCCGCGGTCGCGGCGATTTCTGCACCGTGCAGGGCGCGATCAACGCCGTCCCGTCGGACAACACAGTTCCGCGGCTCATCAAGGTGGCCGACGGCACCTACACCGAGCTCGACTGGGTCGCCCCCGGCAAACCGCACATCACCGTCCAGGGCCAGTCGCGGGATGGCACCACCATCGAGTACGCGAACAACAACACGCTCAACGCGGCGAACACCACCGACATCTGTGCGCGGCAGGCCATCCCGGTGCACGACAACTTCAACTGCTGGCGGTCCAATTTCAGCGTGGAGGCCAATGACTTCACCCTGGAGGATCTGACCCTGCTCAACACCACTCCGTTCGGCGGCAGCCAGGCGGAGGCCTTCCGCGGCAACGCCGACCGGATCACGCTGAACCGGGTCAACCTGCTTTCCTTCCAGGACACGATCCGGATCCAGGGCCTCGGCTACGTGACGAACAGTTATATCCAGGGCGACGTGGACTTCACCTGGGGCGTCGGCACCGTGTTCTGGACCCACGACGAGCTGAAGTCGATGCACGCCGGATACGTCACCCAGATCCGCAACCCGGCCGGCCAGAACGGCTACGTGTTCTTCGACGACACGCTCACCCGGGCGCCGGGCGTCGCCGACGGCTCGGTTTACCTGGGCCGGATCGATCCGACCGTCTATCCCTACAGCCAGGCCGTATACATCGACACGAAGATGGACTCGCACATCAACCCGGCCGGCTGGCTGCTCAACAACGCCGACTGTTCAACGGGCGGAGCCCACCTGCAGTTCTGGGAGTACGGTTCGATGAACCTGCAAGGCCAGCCCGTCGATACCAGCCAGCGGCTGGCCTGCTCCCGGCAGCTCACCGCCGCCGAGGCGGCACAGTGGTCCGACCCCGCGTTCGTCCTCGGCGGCTGGGTGCCATCCACGGTCAACGCCACGGTCGCCGGGACGACCGTGGACGCGAACTGGTCGGCCCCGCCCGGCCACTCCGCCACCGACGTCATCGCGCTGTGCGCGGTGCGCACCCCATGGTGCGTGGCCGCTCAGCGTGCCGGCACCACGGCCAGCATCGGCACGGCCAGCTTCCCGTTGCCGCGCGCCCCGGGCGCTTACCAGGTGCGTTACTACGCGAACGGTCACCTCGCCGCGGTCAGCGCCCCCATAACGACCGGGTAAGGACGATAATCGTAAGCGTGACCGAGGTCCCCATCCGGGTCGCGCTGGCTGACGATGACGTCCTGCTGCGCGAGGGTCTCGCGAGCCTGCTGGACCGCTCGGGGTTCGAGGTCGTCGGGCAGTGCGGGGATGCCGCGCAACTGCTCGCGCTTGTCCGTGATCAGCGGCCCGAATTGGTGATCGTGGACATCCGGATGCCGCCCAGCCATTCCACCGAGGGTCTCGACGCGGCTCGCCAGATCCGCTTGGATTTCCCCGGCATCGCCGTCCTCGTCTTGTCCGCGCACGTGGAGGTCGAGCATGCGATGGACCTCCTGGCCAGTGGCGAGCGAAGCGGCTACCTGCTCAAGAGCCGGGTCATCAACGTCGACGATTTCATCGGGACGCTCCAGCGCCTGGTGCGGGGCGGCTCGATCGTCGATCCCGCTCTCGTCGCCGAACTCGTCTCGGCCCGCCGCCTGGACGACCCGCTCGACGTGCTGTCTCCCAGGGAACGTGAGGTGCTGGCGCTGATGGCGGAGGGGCGCTCCAACAGCGGGATCTCGAAGGAACTCTGGGTGACCGAAGGCACGATCGAGAAGCACGTGCGGAGCATCCTGATGAAGCTGCGTCTTCCGGAGACCGATGACGCGCACCGGCGTGTGCTCGCCGTCCTCAAGTTCCTCGGCCAGCTGGGCTTAGCGGGCCAGGACCTTCCTGATTCCGGCCGCCGACAGCTCCGTCTTGGGCAGGAAGCCCGCCGCGGGACTGTCCGCGATCAGGTCGGCGTAGTCGGCTCCCGCCCAGGTCGAGGTCATGATGACGGCCATGCCGTCCACGCCGTTACCGGCCAGGCGGCTGGCCAGGTCGAGGCCGTTCTCGTCGCCGAGCGTGATGTCGACCAGGACGACGTCCGGCCGCAGTTCATCGGCTTTCCGCAGCGCCTCGGCAATGCTCGACGCGGTGCCGGCGACCATCATGCCCTCCCGCTCCAGGATCATGCGCGCCATCTCGATGAAAGCGGCGTTGTCGTCGACGATCAGGCAACGCAGCTGCACATGACCAGGATCGCAGCACCAGGGTCTTCCAGCATTGCGGCTAGCCGGAATCGCTCACTCCGGTTACCCTCCTGCTGTAACGACACTGCCTGGAGGTATTGCCTGGAGGTCCCCGTGGGCGGAGGGGGGGCCGCCGCTACGACGGCCGTTAAGAGAAGAATACGCTGGCGGCTGTCCACCAGGATCATCCTGACTCAGGTCGGGGTCCTGCTGGTGGTGGCAGGGCTCGCCCTCTGGCTGAACCTGCGGCTTTCCAGCGATGAGCTCAATCAGCAGTATGAGTACCGTTCCCTGGCTGTGGCCCAGAGCGTCGCGGACATGCCGCAGACGATCAGGGCGCTGACCGGAACCGGCCCGGTATCGGTCGTCCAGCCGCTCGCGCTCCAGGTCAGCCGTACCACCGGCGCCGCCTTCGTGGTTGTGGTCAACCGGAAGGGCATCCGCTTGTCAAGTCCGGACCCGTCGCTCGTCGGCAAGTGGTTCCACGAGAAGGTGGTCTCCCTGGACGGGCACGACCATCTCCGCGTTGACCCTGGCAAACCAGCGCCTTCGGCCAACGCTCGCGCTCCGGTGTTCGGCCCCCGGGGGCAGGTGGCCGGCGAGGTGAGCGTCGGCTTCCTCGAACGCCAGGTGGCCGCGGCCGCCTGGCGCGAGGTCCCGGCTCTCGTGGCCGCCGCCGGCGTGGCCCTGGTGCTCGGGGTGGTGGTGTCCGTGCTGCTGGCGAGACGGCTGAAGCGGATCACGTTCGGCCTGGAACTGGAGGAGATCGCCAGCCGGCTCAGTGAGGCCCAGCAGATGGCGGTCGAGCAGGAATCGCTGCGCCGGGTCGCCACGCTTGTCGCCACCGGAGTGCCCAAGGATGACATCTTCGCCGCGGTCGCCGAGGAGATCGGGCGGCTGGCCGATGCCGACACCGTGCAGGTGTACCAGTACGAGCCGGACGAGTCGATAGTGCGTGTCGCGGCGTGGGGGAACGGGGCCGATGGCCTGGAGATCGGCGCCAGGTACCACACTGGCGGCCACAACGTGGCGACGCTGGTGCTGCGCGACGGCGAGTCCGCGCGCATCGACGATGCCGCCGAGATCACCGGTGAGCCGGCCGCTGTCGCGGCGAGACTCGGTTTCCGGTCGGTGGTGGGCACCCCGATTGTCTCCGGTGGCCGGGTGTGGGGCCTGATCGCGGTGACCACCACGCGGCTGGTGCCCATGCCGGCCGACACCGAGCAGCGTGTCGCCGGTTTTACCGAACTGGCCGCCACCGCCATCTCCAACGCCCAGGCCCGTGCCGACCTGGCCGCATCGCGACGGCGGGTGGTATCAGCGGCCGACGATATGCGACGCCGGATCGAGCGGAACCTGCATGACGGCACGCAGCAGCGGCTCGTCACCCTGGCGCTGGAACTGCGGGACATCCAGTCCGGTTACCCCCAGGCCGGGGAACTGCGAGGCCGGCTGTCGCGCGTGACCGACGGGCTGGCGGGTGTCCTCGACGAAGTGCGCGAGATCTCCCGCGGCGTCCATCCCGCCATCTTGTCGCAGGCGGGCCTGGCACCCGCGCTGAATTCGCTGGCCCGTCGCGCGGCCCTGCCGGTGAAGCTGACCGCTGACGTGTCGGAGCGCCTCCCCGAACCGGTGGAGGTGGCGGCTTATTACGTGGTGTCCGAGGCGCTCACCAACGCCGCGAAGCATAGTGGCGCCACGGTCGCGGCGGTGGACGTGGCGATACGCGGTGGCGTGTTGTGCGTGCTCCTGCGTGACGATGGCGTAGGCGGTGCCGACGAGGCCAAGGGGTCGGGAATCGTGGGGCTGCGGGACCGTGTCGAGGCGCTCGGTGGCACCATGGTGGTTACCAGCCCTCGGTGTGAGGGGACCACGCTGGCCGTCGAGCTCCCGTTGGGCAGTCATTCCAGCTAGCCGGTATTGAGATTGGGCGCCTGCCATATAGACCACACCGGGCGCATCCGCGATCGTCGGGATATCCGAAACCGCATCGCTGGAGAACGATATGTGCCCGCACCAGCCTCGATGCCCGGAAGCAGTGGCGTCAGATCGCATGGCCGCACGAGTCGTGGCCGGTTATCCCGAGCAGGGATGGAGCCTGCTGTGCAACGGGATCATCGTGTTCGATGACACCGGCGCTCTGCTCCCCGACGGACTGGGCATCGTCCCTCCTACCGTCGTCCCTGCTACCGCGGCAACCCCGGCTGCACTGGCAGCGTGAGCATGTGAGCGCTAACATCGATCTGGCCAGGGAAAACAGTACATACCTACGCAGGCTGCTGAACGATAAGGAGCCGGACTTCTTCGCGGCGTTGCAGGCCGCGGAACGTGAGGTCGCCCTTGAGTTGTCCGGCGACAGTCTGGAGTGGAGGACCACCGATGATAACGACAGCGCTGTATCACCGTGACGGCACGGGATGTGCCGACCATTGGTCCTGTCCCCAGGATGACCACACAACGGTGCCGCCACGGTGCCGCAGCCATATCCCGGCCCTCGCTGTCCCCTCCGCTCCCGCGGCCCCCACCGCCGTCGGCCATCCGTCCGGCTCCGGGCGCGCATCCGCTGCCGGGCACCCAGCCGGTTCCGGACACCCGTCCGCCTCCGCGCCCCCGTCCGCCCCCGGACACCCAGCCGGTTCCGGGATCTCGACCGGATGCGTGCTCCCGGCCGGCCACCCAGGCCCGCACCTGCCCGTAGGCCACACCCCCCGCTTAGCGTCTACCCCCGCCGCGCCGGCCGGCTGCCGCAATGCTGCTCGGTCCCCGCTGTCCTGACCGGACGCTGGCTCTGCCGCTTGGCTCTCCTCGCCCCGTCGGCTGGTTGCCGCCGCCTTGTCGGCCGGCTCTCCCCGCCCTCCGGTACAGCGAAGCTCAAGGTGATTGAAGGCCTTCAGGTGGGTAGTAAAAGCTGGTACGGTGATTATCCATTAATCCAATCGGGATTATTAGTTGGACAGGGAGGCCCCATGTCCATGCCCGACTTCCTGGTGATTGGCGCCCCCAAGGCGGGCACCACGGCCCTGCACGCGGCGCTTGCCGGACATCCGGGCCTGTACATGTCGGCGATCAAGGAGCCGAAGTTCTTCCTTACCGATGGGCCGCCGCCAACCAGGGGCGGCCCCGGTGATGCGCTGACCTATCGCGAGCACATCTGGCGCCGGGCCGACTATGAGGCGCTTTTCGACCCGGCGCCGCCCGGTACGCTGCGTGGCGAGGCGACGCCGCTGTATTTGTACGATCGGATCGCGATGCGCCGCATACGCGAGACGCTGCCCGACGCGAAACTGATCGTGATCATCCGCGACCCGGTGGAGCGGGCGCATTCCAACTGGACCCACCTGTGGTCGGCGGGCCTGGAGCCCGTCGGCGACTTCGTCCGGGCCTGCGATGAGGAGGAGCGCCGGATCGCCGCCGGCTGGGCTAGCTTCTGGCACTACATCGCGCAAGGCCGATACGGTGAGCAACTGGAGCATTTGTTCACGCTCTTCCCGCGGGAACAGGTGCTGGTCGTGCGGTACCGGCTGATGGTTGACGAGCCCGCACAGACCCTGGACCGGATCTGCGCGTTCCTGGGCGTGGAGCAGGGTGTGCTGGCCGAGATACCGCGGCAGAACGTGACGGCCCATCCGGACGCCACGTTCGTCCACCGCGTCGTGTCGCTGGGTCAGCGGGCGGGCAGCGTGATCGGCAGCCTGGTACCGGGCCTGACCGCAGCTTCGGTGACCGGCCCGCTGGAGCGCTTCCTGCAGCGGCGCAGTCGCCAGCGGCAACCGCTGAGCTGGGAACAGCGCCAGGAGATCATCCCGAGGTTCGAGCAGGACATCAGCCTCCTCGAAGACGTCCTCGGCGAAAGCTTCAGTGACTGGGTCAGGCCGCGCGAGCGCTCGGGCGGCATGGTTGGCGATCGCCCCTCGGGCCAAGGCCAGGCCAGAAACGGCCGCCCCAGCCCCACCCCGGCCCGCTAACCTCGCGCCACCTCAGTCCGTTACGGCTAACGGTTATCGCTACACATGACAAGTCCCGGAAGTGTCAGGGCGGGGGCTGTCGGCCGTGGGAGGTAAGCGCCCCGGTCGTTGTCGCCACCGGACCTCGGTGAACAAGTGCGCCTGTCCGTTTTACCGGAGTTCGGTGAACAGCGCGTGGGATCCGTCTTGCCTGGTCATCTCGTAATAGATCCGCTTCCGGCCGTCGTGCAGCGGCACGATATGCATGTATCGCAGACCGCCGCCACGGTACGGCGAGAAGGCAACTGGTTCACGACTCACCGGAATGAGCGCCGCCGGGTCGGTGCCGGTCGCTACTCCTGTCCGCTCCTCGTAGTTCTCCGCGGCGGTCGCCCGGCCGTCGTAGTACGCGATGACCGTGTCCCCGTCGAAGTGCACCGCGCTGACCCGTGTACCCCGGGAATCCCACTGACCGGGTGTACCGCTCAGTGCGGTGCCATGCCAGGTCCAGGTCAGGCCGTCCGCGCTGGTCGCGTACTCGGTGGTCATCTGATCGGTCTGCAGCGGGTCCTCGAGCGGATGGCAGGACGCCCACAGGTGCCACTGGCCGCCGTGGTGCACGATCACCGGATCCTTCACGCCGGTCTTGGCATCGCCGGGCAGCACCGTCTCCCGGTCCCGCACGTCGAACAGGGTCGGGTGGTCGGCCTCGGTCACCTCCACCCGCCAGTGCTTGGTGCCCGTGGTCGCGCAGCTCAGGTACAGCCGCCACCGTCCCTCCGGCGTGCGGACCAGCCCAGGCCGCTCGAGGGACTCGGTGGCCATGTCCTCCTTGGAGATGGTCAGCACCGTCTCGAACCGCTCGCCATCTGCCGAGCGGGCCACCGCTATCGCATAGCCCCGTCCCTGGCCAATGGGCCGCCGAAGCCGGTAGGCGAGGAAGAACTCTCCGTCTACAGCGACCGCCGACGGCGCGCCCGACCAGTAGCCGGGACCGGTGCCGGGCGGCTCGGCGACGACAACGCCTTGGCCGGGCATGGGCAGCAACATCATGACTCCTTTTCTCTTCATTCTATATCGGAATACTTGCCTTCGGATCCGGTTAGCCACGCGCGTCGCTCCGGACTTCCGGGATCTCAGTGACATTTTCGCAGAAAAGTGACCCTCACTCATCGTGAGCGGTCCGGTACCTATCATGGCCTGGTGTCCTCGAAACGTCTGGCGGTAAGCCTCTCCCTGGCCATCGCGGTGACCGGCGCGACGTCGGCCCTGGCCGCCTGCACCGCGGCAACGCCGCCAAACCGGGCCCCAGCAACGCCAACGGCAACGGCAGCCGCCCACCGCCCATCGCCGGCGGCCGCCCGCCTGGATACCAGGCCGGGCACCGGCGCGCCGGTCACCCTCGCCTTCGCCGGAGACGTGCACTTCACCGGCCGGACCGACGCGCTGCTGAACGATCCGGCCACGGCCTTCGGCCCGATCTCCGCGATCCTCAAGGAAGCGGACTTCACCGCGCTCAATCTGGAAACGGCCGTCACCGGCCGGGGCACTCCCCAGCCGAAGACCTATCACTTCCGCGCCCGGCCGGCGGCCTTCACCGCGCTGCGTGAGGGCGGCGTGGACCTGGCCACGCTGGCCAACAACCACGTGCTCGACTACGGGCAGGCTGGGCTGGCCGACACCCTCGCCGCGGCTCGCGCGGCGCGTTTCCCGATCGTCGGCATCGGCATGAACGCCGCGCAGGCCTGGGCGCCGTACGTCACCACGATCAAGGGCGTCAAGATCGCGATCATCGGCGTGTCCCAGGTCGCGGAACTCGCCCCGGAATGGGTGGCCACCAGCACCCGGCCGGGCGAGGCCAACGCCATCGACCTGGCCAGCACGCTCGCCGCGGTGCGCGCCGCGAAGAGGCTGGCCAGTGTCGTGATCGTCTTCATGCACTGGGGCACCGAAGGCACCGAGTGCCCGGACTCCAACCAGCTTTCCCTGGCGCCGAGGCTGGCCGCCGCCGGGGCGAGCATCATCATCGGCGCGCACGCACACATGCTGCAGGGATCAGGGTGGCTTGGTCACACGTTCGTGGCCTATGGCATGGCCAACTTCCTGTGGTGGGAGAATTCCTACAGCACCGCCACCGGCGTGCTGATGCTGACCCTGCAACCGCACGGCCCGCTGACCTCCAGGTTCATTCCCGCGGTGGTCTCGGCGACCGGCCAGCCGATCCCGCTGACCGGCGCCGCCGCGGCTCAGGCGCAGGCTCACTATGCCAGCTTGCGCGCCTGCGCCGAGCTGACCGCGCAGCCCGGTTAATTTGAACGAACGGCGGTGGTGCTTCTTCCAGATGTATGGAAGAAGCCGGGAATTCGTTGACGGATCGTGCGGCGGAACGCATCCTCTGTCACGGGAGAGGAGGTCGAATGACCGAAGGCAGGGAGGCGCCACGCCGTCCGGGGCGTGCTCCGATGCGGCCGCGACGCCGGCGGCGCTGGATGATCGTCGGCGGCGTCGCGGCGTGCTGGGTGGTGCTCGAGCTCGCGACGGGCTCCGCGCTTGTCGCCACCGTGCTGCTGGTGGCCATCGCCGGGCTGGGCGCCGCGACCGTGGCCGGCCTGCGGACCATGGGCATCACGAGGGAGCACCCGTGGATACAGCAGATGGCCTCCCGGCCGTGGCGCGACGGAGAGGATGTGCTCCAGGTCGCCATGCGGCACCTGTCCGACGTGTTCGTGATCACGCCGAGCGGGTCGCTGCTCGCGCCGAACGTCGTCGAACTGCGGCTCAACCCCGATGATCTCTACACGCTGCGCGAGCGGATGGAGGTCGACGTGATCGGCGACAGCCTGACCGAGGTCTACGAGGAGCAGGTCGCGGCGCGCGGCGCGCGCTTCACCGGGCCGGACCGGCCGGAGGTGTACGTCGTCGCCGACGAGTCCATCCCGCCCGGCCGCTACCGCCTGCGGCAGGGACACCCGGTCACCGTCGGCGCGCCGCCCGACATCCCGGAGGTCCAGTACGCCGAGGCCCCTGTTTCCCCGCCAGCCCCTGTTTCCCCCCCAGCCGCTGCTTCCCGTCCAGAGGCCGCGATGGAACAATCGCTCCAGTTCGAGACGTGGAGCCACGCCTGGCATGAAGAAGTACCGGCTCAGCCGGCCGGCGACGGACAGATCACGGTGATGGAGCAGAAACTGCCGCCGGTCCCGATGCTCCGGCTGATCACCGGCTCGTCGGTCGCGCAGACCCTGATGTCGGGCGCCCGTGCCGGGCGCGGGTCGGTCGAGATGGTGCTGCCCGATGTGCCCACCATTTCCCGTGAGCATGCCAGGTTCACGTTTCACGACCGGCGCTGGTGGGTCACCAACCTGGGCGTGAACGGGCTCACCCTCAACGGCGCCCCGGTGACCGATGAGCGGCCCCTCGGCGACGGCGACGAGATCCGATGGGGGAGGAAGCCGGACGCGCTGCTTTCCCGGGTGGAGATCGGTTAAGTCGCGGGAGTTGGCATCCTTGTAGGGTGGCGAGTCGGCTCTTCGTTTGGTCATCAGTGCGCGGTGAGTGGGTTGGCTGTCCGACCGATGAGATCACCTGGCTGGATCGGGCCCTGCTCAGCGACAACAAAGATGTCACCCTGCACCGCGCCCCGCGCTGTGCGGGGCTTCGTTATGTCCACCACCGCTGGGAGCTGTTCAGCCGCGACACCACCCATCGCGTCTACCTGGCGCCGGACGTGACCGGGGCGGACCAGACGCCCGACGCGGTCCAGCGAGCGGCGGACCATATCCTGCCGCCGGCCCCGGCACGCTACGAGACCCAGCCGGTCCCGCTGGAGAAGGGCCTGTGGCTGGCCAGCGTGGGCGACTGGGTGCTGCGGTTGCGGCTCGACGAACCCGCGCACCGCACCGATCCCGCCGCGCCGGACGATGGTCATGAACCGACCACCGAGGCGCGCCAGATCGTGCGGCGCAGCGGCACGCCGGGCGAGGAGGCGGTGGCCCGGGTGAGCGGGTGGTTCGCCAGGAACGCGTCGGCCCGGCTGGCGATGGCCTATTACTACCAGGAGTTCATCCTCGGCCTGCCCGCCCCCCAGACGATCCCGATGATGGATGTGGTCGTCGCGCTGAACCTGAGCGGAGAAGGGGCCGTATCAGATTACAAGAAGCTGCTTCAGGGCTTGATCTGGTCGCAGCGAGGTCACGCCCGCGATCTCGTCGGCTTCCTGCTCGCCAACGGCTTGCTGACCCTGGCCGATCTCGATGAGGCACGGCAGGTCGTCGCCGGCAACGAGCGCAACGGGGTCTGCGAGATGGCGCGGCAGCGGCTAAGGTACCGCCCGAAAGGCAGTTGAACGAGCGGAGGGGATATGGCGTCGAAGCCGCTGGAGCCGGGCGATCCTCTCAGACTTGGCCGGTTCGAGATCCTCGGCCGGCTCGGCGAAGGCGGTCAGGGGGTCGTCTACCTGGGCCGCGGCGACCGGCCAGGGGAGGACCGGGTCGCGATCAAGGTGCTGCGATCCAGCGTCGATCCCACCGTCCTGGAGCGGCTGGCTCGTGAGCTCGAAGCCGTGCATCAGGTTCAGCCGTTCGTCACCGCCCGCGTCATCGAGGGAGCGGCCGAGGGCGACCGGCGTTACGTGGTCAGCGAGTTCATCGACGGCCCGTCGCTCGCCGAGCGGGTAGCCGCCGGCGGACCGCTGCCCGAGGGGGACCTGCTGCGCCTGGCGGTCGGGACGGCCACCGCGCTGACCGCGATACACGGCGCCGGGGTGGTGCATCGCGACTTCAAGCCGGCCAACGTGCTGCTCGGCCCCGACGGGCCGCGGGTCGTCGACTTCGGCATCGCCCGCCTCACCGACGCCGCGACGATCACCAGCGGGGTCATCGGTACACCCTCCTACATCGCCCCCGAGCAGCTCGCCGGGGAGCGCCCGGGCAGCGCGGTCGACATCTTCGCCTGGGCGGTGACGATGGCCTTCGCCGCCACCGGCCGGCAGGCGTTCGGCGCCGACACCGTCCCGGCCGTGATGCAGCGGATCCTGCACGCCGCGCCGGACCTGGCCGGTGTGCCGCCTTCGCTGCTGCCGATCCTCTCGCAATGCCTGGACAAGGACCCGGCCCGGCGGCCGGGTGCGCGCGATCTACTGCTCCGCCTGGTCGACCCCTCGGTGGCGACCCCGGCGCTGACCCGCCTTGACCCGGTAGTCACTGTTGGCGTCGGACAACGTCACGTGCGGTGGCGTCCGATCCTCGTCGCGATAACAGCCGCGGCGGCGGTGGTCGCCGTCGCCGTCGTCCTGCTCACGCAGCGATCGCCCGGAAACCCTGTCATCACGACCGGCACCACGAGCTCGGCGGGCGCCGGGCCGACGATCCCGGCCGCGTACGCCGGCACCTGGTCCGGCACCGCGTCGCAGTCCTACATCGGAGTATCCGGCGTGAGCCTGCCGAACCACGTGGTCCTCACGCTCCGAACCGGCGGGCGGACGGTGCAGGAGAACAACGACTCATGTGTGAACACCCTCACCGTGACCAGTGAATCTCCAGTGACGCTCACGTTGAGCGAGCCGACCGTGCCGGGGCAATGCGTCGCCGGTACCGTGACGCTCACTCGTCACGGATCGGATCTGGCCTATCGCTGGACGGACAACGTCGAACAGAATGTTGGCAACCTTCGGAAGACTGGGTGACCTTCCCCCTAGGATCGCGCCATGCCTGCGATTCCCCGGCGTGCGAATCGTCGTGGCAATCACCTCATCGTGTGCGGTGACGGACCCCTGGCCTACCGCATCACCGAGGAACTGACCAATCGGTACGGCGAGCAGGTGACCGTCGTCCTGCCGTCTCGCCAGCGGAACTACGGCCCGCAGATCACCGCGCTGCCGGGCGTCACCGTGCGGGAACACCCTGAGCTCAGCATCGCCGCGTTCACCGATGCGAACATCCAGTCGGCCCGGGCGCTGGCCGTGGTGTGGCAGGACGATGTCGGGAACTTCCACGCCGGCCTGCGGGCGACCGAACTGAACCCCGCGCTCCGTCTCGTGCTGGCCATCTTCAACCAGCGTCTCGGCAACCATATCCAGCAGTTCTTCCCCGACTGCACGGTGCTGTCCGGCACCGCCATGTCGGCGCCGTCGTTCGTGGCAGCGGCGCTCGGCGAGCCGGCGCCCAGCCATGTCCGCGTCCAGCGTCACACGCTATACGTCGCGAAACAGGGCGAGGTGGGCCCCGGTCAGGTGATCTGCGGCCTGGTCACGCCGGCCGACGACTCGTCGTCTCCCCGGCTGCTTCCGCCGGGCAGCGCCGACGCGGACCTGGTGCTGGCCGTGGCGGACGGCACGCCGCGCAACCCGCTCGCCCGCCGCCGCGATCCGGTGCGTGGCGCGCTCGGCTTGGCGCGGCGCCTGGTCTGGCACAAGTTCGGACTGGTCTTCGTCGGGTTGCTGGCCCTGATCTTCGTGGGCTTCGGGTTGCTCTCGTCGGCGCGTTACTCGTTCAGCGACGCGGCGTACCTCACGCTGATGGACCTGACCGGATCCGCCCTGACCAACCCCGCGCTTGGCGGTGCCGAGAAGACATCCCAGGTGCTGCTCACGGTCGACGGCATGGCGTTCATCCCGGTTATCACCGCGCTCGTCGTGGGCGCGCGGCTGACCGGTTCCGTGCGTGCCGCGCCGCGGCCGCCCGGCGGCCATGTCATCGTCGTGGGGCTGGGGAACGTGGGCACCAGCGTGACCGGCCTGCTGCACGACCTGGGGTTCGACGTGGTGTGCATCGACAGCAACCCGGACGCCCTCGGCATCCCGATGGCCCGCCACATGAGCTTGCCGGTGGTTGTCGGGGACGCGTCCCGTGAGGAGACATTGCGCGCCGCCGGCGTGGACACGTGCACGTCGCTCGTGTCGGTGACCAGCCAGGACGTCGTGAACCTGGAGACCGCGCTGAACGCGCGGGCGCTTCGCGAAGACCTGCGCATCGTGGTACGCCTCACCAACGACGATCTCGCCGAACGCCTGCAGAAGACCATCGGCAACACGGTCTCGCGGAGCGTGCCCTATCTCGCGGCCCCGGCCTTCGCCGCCGCGATGCTCGAGCATCAGGTGCTTCGGACCATCGCCGTGGGCCGTCATGTCCTGCTGATCGCGGACGTGCAGGTCGCGGACCAGCCGGGACTGGCGGGCAGCTTCATCGCCGATACCGAGCAGGACGGGCAGGCGCGCGTGCTGGCACTCCAGGTCAGCGGGGTCACCGGGCTCGACTGGTCACCGCACCGCGGCTATATGCTCGCGGCCGGCGACCGGCTGATCGTCCTGGCCACCCGCAATGGCCTTGGACATTTCCTGTCCGTTAATTGATACAGGAGCGCTCCGACCGCCAACATGGGGTGATGGACACAGAAGAGCGACGGGATTTCGTCCGCAAGCACCGGACCTGCGTGTTCGGGTACGACCGCAAGGACGATGGGCCGGCCATGACCGTCGTGTACTACGTTCTCGACGGCGACGACCTGCTGATCTCCACCATGGCGGCCCGCGCCAAGGCGCAGGCGGTGCGCCGGAACCCGAAGGTCAGCGTGTGCGTCCTCGACGAGCAGTGGCCGCTGACATATGTGCAGGTCTATGGGAACGCCAGAGTCGAGGACGACTTCGCTCAGGCGGTGGACGTGCTGCGTCGCGTCATCGACCTGATGGCCGGCCAGGAAGTCTCGTCCGGCAAGAACTCAGAAATCGAGCGCATGGCTCGCGACGAGAACCGCGTCGTGATCCGCGTCACGCCCTACGCGACCTTCGCCACCCCGCCCCGCCACGTCTACCACCCCGAAGACATCGACACCCTAACCCACTGGACCAGCAACACCCTCCCCTGGTAACCCCTCCTCCCCCAACCCACCTCCCCAGATAAGGACCATCGCACCCCTACCACCATCGACCCCACACCCACCTCCCCAATTAGGACTATCGCCCCTTTACCACCAGTCCCCAGGCAACCCCATCAATCCCCGCATCGACTCCACGATTAGTACTATCGGCACGTTTACCACAGTCCCCGGTGAGCACCATCGACACCACATTCACCTCCCCGCATCGAAAGTTATAGACGCCACAACCCCAGCCCGATACGAAAATTTCAGGATATGTCTGAATGTCTCGTCGCAGTCAATTGACACTTCGCGTTTGTTTGCCAGGGATTCGTCAAAGTCACGGGGCATGTTTAGCCTGGTGAGAGGTCCAGCAGTTGGAGAGCGCGGCGGGGGTTCTGGGCGTTGCGGCGGGTTTCCTCCGTGTACTTGGTTACTCCTTGTATCCGGAACAGGGTGATGACGAGGT
>JAFARZ010000315.1 GCA_019245115.1 Streptosporangiaceae bacterium
CCGGGCCAGCAGCCCGGGCAGCCGGCTCCGGCTGGTCACCACCACCAGGCACCCCGCCGCCCCCGGCAGCAACGGCCGCAACTGACCAGCCGACCCCGCATTATCCAGCACCACGATCATCCGCTTACCCGCCAGCAACGACCGGTACAGCGCCGTTGCCTCCTCCTGGTCAGCGGGGACCTGCTCGGGCACGGTGCCAAGGGCGCGCAGGAACCGCCGCAGCGCCTCGGTCGGATCCATCGGCTTGCCGGCGGAATGGCCCTGGAGATCCACGAACACCTGCCCGTCCGGGAAACGGCCGGCGATCTGGTGGGCCCAGTGCACGGCCAGCGCGGTCTTGCCCGCACCGGCCGGGCCGGAGATCACCACGACGGGGGCGCCGGTGGACCTCAGGTACTCGAGGTGTTCGCTCCGGCCGGTGAAGTCCGCGGTGCCCGGCGGCAGCTGGCGCGGAGCCAGCGACTGCCCCAGGCCGGCCAGCCAGGAACGGACCGGGACGGTGAGCTCGGGGTCGCCTCTCAGTATGCGCTCGTGCAGGCTCTGCACCGATGGCGAGGGTTCGCTGCCGAGTTCGGCGCCCAGCCGGCGCCGGAGCGCCTGGAAGACGTCGAGGGCTTCCGCCTGCCGGCCCGCCCGGTACAGCGCGAGCATCAGCTGGCCGTGCAGGCCTTCGCGGAACGGGTGCTCGGTGACGAGATCGGTCAGCCTGAGGATGAGTTCCCGGTCGTCACCCAGTGCGAACTGGGCGTGGACCCATGCCTCTTCAACGGCCAGCCTTCGCTCGCGCAGGCCGGCGACGACGGTCTCGGTGTCCGTGTCCAGATCGACGCCTTCGGCGGGCTCGCCGCGCCACAGTCCGAGCGCCGCTCGCAGCAGCCGGGTCGCCTGCTCGGGATCTCCGCGATCGAGCGCACCGCGCCCCCGTACGCTGAGATCGTTGAACACGGCGAGGTCGAGGTCGCCGGGCGCCACGGACAGCTCGTATCCGCCCGGCCTTGTGACCAGGCGCGGGCGCTCATCCGGCTCGGTCGGGCGCAGGGAGTGGCGCAGGCCGGACACACAGGTGCGCAGCAGGCCCGAGGCCGATCGCGGCGGACGGTCCGGCCACAGGGCCGCCTCCAGCCGGTCCGCGCTCACCAGGTGGTTGGCGTGCAGGAGGAGGATCGACAGCAAGGCACGATGCTTCGGCGCGCTGATCGGGACGGGCACGCCACCGCTTCCGCTGACCTCAAGCGGGCCAAGCACCCGGAACCGCATGACAGCGGGCACGCCCGCAGCATACCGGCCCGAGCTGGCACATGGCCCGGCTGGCACATGGCCGGCTGACACATGGCGGCCCCCGCCAGCCATGTGCCAGTCAGCTTCGGCCCGGTTACCGGTATCTGCTGAAGAACTGGCGGAGGCCGGCGATGAGCAGGTCGGGCGCGTCATGGGCGGACCAGTGCCCGCCACGGTCGTTCTCGTTCCAGAACACGATGTTGGCGTGGTCGCGTTCGGCGAACCGCCTGATGGACCGGAAGTCGTAGGCAAAGGAGGAAAGCCCGAGCGGGACCGTTGTCGGCTCGGCCGGCGGGGCGGCGTGGGCCACCTCGTAATACATGCGCGCCGACGAGGCAGCGGTATTGGTCAGCCAGTAGATCGCGGCGTTGGTGATGACGACCTCAGGGTGGACCGCCTCGGCGAACAGCTGCCCGCTCCAGGCCAGCTGCCCGGCCGGAGAATCGGCGAGGGCGTGCGCCAGGTTCTGCGGCTTGGTGGCCTGTAGCTGCGCGTAGGCCGACATCTCGTCGTTGAAAGCCTGCAGGAACTGGAGCTTGTCCATGTCGTCGGCCGACAGGCCGTCGAACTCGGCCGGATCACCCGACGGGAACGAGAAGATCTGCGTGACGTGCACACCCACAACGTGGTCCGGGTCGGCCCGGCCGACCTCGGGGGATACCTGTGAGCCGCCGTCATTGCCGGCCGCGCCGTACCGGTCGTAACCCAGCCGGCGCATGAGCTCCGCCCAGGCGCGGGCGATGCGCTGGAGGTCCCAGCCCCGTTCTGTGGTGGGTCCCGAGAAGGCGAAGCCGGGCAGCGAGGGGATGACCAGGTGGAATGCGGTTTCCCCGGCGGGCGGGTCGGTGAGCGCCTCGATCAGATCGAGGTATTCCACCACCGAGTTCGGCCAGCCGTGGGTGAGAATGAGCGGGATCGCGTCTTCTTTCGCTGACCTGACATGCAGGAAGTGAATGTTCTGCCCGTCGATCGTGGTGGTGAACTGCGGGTAGGAGTTCAGCCTGGCCTCCCACTTACGCCAGTCATAGCTCTCCCGCCAGTACGCGACCAGCCGCCGGACGTACTCCAGCGGCACGCCGTACTCCCAGCCAGGCTGTACCGGCCCCTTCTGGACGCCGTCGGTGACCTGGGACAGCGGAAGCTCGTTGGCCCACCGGGAACTGACCAGCCGATCGGCCAGGTCGTCCAGGTCTGCCTGGGGAATATCGACGCGGAACGGTGTGATGGTGTCGGTCATGGTCACGACGTTAGGGATGATCGCGGCCGGGCGAATCCGTACCGGTATCAGTATTTCCTCCGCGCTCGCTGTTATGACTTCAGCAGGCCGGGGATCTCGGTCCGGCCGGCGATGCCGAGCTTGGGATACGCCTTGTACAGGTGGTAGGCCACGGTACGGGTGCTGAGGAAGAGCTGCGCGGCGATGTCCCGGTTGGACATGCCACGGGCGGCGAGCTGGATGATCTGGAACTCCTGCGGGGTGAGGACGGCGAACACGTCCGGCCGCTGTCGGGCGTCGGCGCTGGCGTTGGCGGCCCCGGAGGCACGCAGCTCGGTGAGCGCCCGGTCACGCCACGGGCCGGCATCCAGCTCAGAGAAGGTGGCGAGGGCGGCGGACAACTGGGCCCCGGCCTCGTTCTTGCGGCGCATCCGGCGCAGCCACTCGCCATAGACCAGCTGGGTACGGGCGTGGTCGAACGGACGCGAGTCGTCCTGGTGGTATTTCAGCGCGGTCTCGTAGTGGCGTTCGGCCTGGGTGTCCGGCGCGGTCAGGGCCCGGCAGCGCGCGAGGAGCGCGTCCGCCCACAGCTGGCACATCTGCGCGGCCCAGGCCGCGAACCTGTCCAGCGGCGCCGCCGCGCGCTCCGGGTGACCGGACCGGACCGCGGCCTCGACATGATCGGGAGCGCTACGCACGACGCCCACCATGAATCGCGCCGGACCGCTGATGAGGGCCTCGAACTGGCGATAAGCATCCTCTGGCCGGCCGAGGCCGAGATCGAGCAGGGCGAGCGCGGTCTGTGCCCACGCGGCGGCAGGCTGCGCCAGGTCCGCGGCCAGCGGCGCCATCGCGGTACCGGCATATTCCCGGCACCGCCGCTCGTCGCCCTGGAGCGCCGCCAGGTAAGCGAGCGGACCCGATGCGTGATTGACCCACTTGTGCTGGCCGGTGTCCTGTGCGGTACGCAACGCCTCGACGCCGTGGACCAACGCGGACCGGTGCTCCCCCAGGCACATCTCCGCGGTCGCGAGGTAGGTCAGGCCGGCCGGCAGCCAGCCCATGATGCCCCGGTTCCGGCTGTCCGCGATGAGCGACTCGGTAACCTCCGCCGCGACGGCGTCGCGCCCGACCACCAGCGCACACGCCGCGACCTCGGTCAGGCCACGGGGACCATCCGACCGGCCGGCCGTTCCGGCCCGGGCTATCACATCGGCCAGCGGCTCGAATCCGCCGGGATCACGGCCGGTCGGCATCGCGGTGCACCACCGCAGCAGCCACACCAGGGACATCAGCGGATGATCGTCCGGCAGGCTGAGGGTCGCGAACGCGTCAATGGTAGAGGCGAGCATCGCGGGATCCAGCGGCAGCTGCCAGGCGGCGTGCAAGGCCTCGGTGAGCATCCAGAACGCGCGAACCGGGTCGTCGGTAATGGTGGCCGCCACGGCGGTCAGCACGGCGTGCGCTTCGCGCAGTGACCCCAGCGCGAAATAAGCGCTGCCGCGGACATGGGACAGCCGGGCGCGCAGCAGCGGATCGACGGCCCGGTCGTTGGCCCGCTCGGCCTGATCGGCCTGGTCGATAGCCCGGGCTGCCAGCTCGACGGCCCGGTCCGGTTCACCGGCCATGGCCGCGGCCTCGCAGGCGAGCGTGAGCCGCCGGGTCGCCGCCGTGGCATCCTCGCTGAGTTGCGCCGCCCGCTCGCAGGCGGCGGCCACCGCGGCATGACCGCCGAGCGCGGCCGCGCTGGTCGCCGCGGCCTCCAGGTCCGAGGCCACGTCCTCGTCAGTCTCGATCGTCGCGGCCGCCCGGTGCCAGGCGCGGCGGGCGGCGTCGCCCGTTTCGCCGAACGCGTCCGCGAGCGCGCTGTGCACCGTCATCCGCTGGCTCCGCGGGGCACCGTGGTAGATCGCCGCCCGGACCAGCGGGTGCCGGAAGACCAGCTTCCCGGTGGTCAAGGTGATCAGACCAGACTGCTCGGCACAGGCCAGGTCGCCGATACCGGTACCGAGTGCCGCGCCGGCGCGAAGCAGCGGCGCCAGGTCTCCCGTGTCATTGGCCGCGGCGGCCAGCAGCAGGGTCTGGGTCGCGGCGGGCAGCGACCTGACCTGGTGGCCGAAGACGTCTTGCAGCCGGCTGGTCACCGGAATGGGCGCCAGCCCGGGCAGGTCATAGGGCTCCCCTGACGCGGAGACGGCCGGCAGTTCGATCAGTGCGAGCGGATTTCCCCGCGCCTGCGCCAGGATCGCCTCGCGGTCGGGGTGGGCAGGCCGCTCGTCCATGCGCTCGGCCAGCAGCGCCGCCGAAGCGTCACTATCGAGACCGCTGAGCCGCATCTCCGGCACGCCAGGCGTGCCGAACGCCGGACCGCTGTCACGGGTAGCGAACAGCATCGCCACGCCCTCGCCCTCGAGCCGCCGGGCGACGAACTCCAGCGCGGTGGCCGATGCCCGGTCCAGCCACTGAACGTCGTCCAGCAGGCAGACCAGCGGCCGTTCCTCGGCGAGTTCGGACAGCAGCGACAAGACGGCCAGCGCGATCAGGAACCGATCGCCGGGTCCGGCCGGGCCGAGCCCGAGCGCTCCCGACAACGCCGTCCGCTGCGGATCCGGGAGGCGACCGAGACGATCGAGCACCGGACCGAGCAGCAGGTGCAAGCTGGCGAAGGCTAGTTCGGCTTCTGATTCGACACCGGTCCCGCGGAGCACCCGCATGCCGTCCGAATGCGCGGCCGCGTACTCGAGCAGAGCGGTCTTGCCAATGCCCGGTTCGCCAACGATAACCAGCGAACCGCTTCGCCCTTGCCGGATCCGGCCGAGCAGGGTATCGATGGCCGTTTGCTCGGCGAGCCGACCATAAAGCACTCTGTCGAGGTTACCGGACTGGCTAGCGCTCATACATAGGGCAGAACGCGCCAAAATAGTGGCCGCGCGGGCTAAAAGGGCTGGAAGCGGCGCAGCCGCAGGCTGTTGGAGACCACGAACACCGAGCTGAACGCCATCGCCGCCGCGGCGACCAGCGGGGTGAGGAGCCCAACGGCGGCAAGAGGTATGGCCAGCGCGTTATATCCGAACGCCCAGAACAGGTTGCCTTTGATCGTCGCCAGTGTCCGCCTGGACAGCGCGATGGCGTCCGGCACGGCCAGCAGGTCGCCACGGACCAGGGTCAGGTCCGACGCCTCGATCGCGGCATCCGCGCCGGTGCCCATGGCCAGACCCAGATCGGCCTGGGCCAGTGCGGCGGCGTCATTTACCCCGTCCCCCGCCATCGCGACCACCCGGCCCGCGTCCTGCAGGTGCTTGATCGCGTCGACCTTGCCGGCCGGCAGGACCCCGGCGATCACCTCATCGATGCCGGCCGCGCAGGCCACCGCGTCCGCTGAACGCTGATTGTCGCCGGTGAGCAGCACCGGGCGCAGGCCCATGCCACGCAGCCTGGCCACCGCCTGCGCGGACGTGGGCTTGATGGTGTCGGCCACGACCAGCACACCACGGATCCGTCCGTCCCAGGCGGCGAGGACGGCGGTCTGCCCCGCGTTCTCCGCTTCGGCGACGCGCGCGGCGAGGTCCGGCGGGACGCGCAGCGCCCGGTCGTCCGCCAGCCAGCCGGGACGGCCGATCTGCACGGCATGCCCGTCGACCACGCCGGAGACTCCGAGGCCCTGATGGCCGACGAAGTCCGTCACGACGGGCAGGTCATCAGCATCGTCGTCGAGCCGTTCGCGCGCCCCGGCGGCGATCGCGGCGGCCACCGGATGCTCGGAGGCATCCTCCACCGCGCCGGCCAGCCGCAGCAGCTCAGCAACGTCCTGTCCGTGGCCGGCCACCACGTCGGTCAGCGTCATCCGCCCGGTGGTGACGGTGCCGGTCTTGTCCAGCACGATCGTGTCGATGATACGGGTGGATTCCAGGACTTCCGGCCCCTTGATCAGGATGCCGAGCTGAGCACCCCGGCCGGTGCCGACCAGTATCGCGGTGGGGGTGGCCAGGCCCATCGCGCACGGGCACGCGATGATCAGCACCGCGACCGCCGCGGCGAGGGCCGCTCCTGCGCCCTGGCCGGCGGCCAGCCACGTGGCCAGCGTCGCGCTGGCCACACCGATGACGACGGGAACGAATATCGAACAGACCCGGTCCGCGAGTCGTTGCACCGGCGCCTTCCCCGCCTGGGCCGCGGCGACCAGCCGGGCCATCTGGGCGAGCTGGGTGTCCGCGCCAACCCGGGTGGCGCGCACCATCAGCCGCCCGCTGGCGTTCACGCATCCCCCGGTCACCTCGTCACCGGGCCCGACCTCGGCGGGCACCGGCTCCCCGGTCAGCATCGACATGTCCACCGCCGAACTGCCCGCGACGACCACCCCGTCGGCCGCGATCTTCTCCCCCGGACGCACCACGAACTCCGCGACCACGGCCAGTCGCTCGGCCGGGATCCGGATCTCGACGCCGTCACGGAGAACGGCGACGTCCTTGGCGCCCAGTGAAAGCAGCGCCCGCAGGGCGGCGCCCGATCGCCGCCTCGCGCGTGCTTCGAGGTAGCGGCCCAGCAGGATCAGCGCGGTCACCCCGGCCGCGACCTCCAGGTAGGTGGCATCGGCGCCGCTTCCTTGCGCTCCTTGCGCTCCTTGCGCTCCTTGCGCTCCTGATGCGAGCCAGTTGAAGCCCATCCGCAGGCCGGGCCGGCCGGCCGTACCGAAGAACAGCGCGTACAGCGACCACAGATAGGCGGCCGCGACCCCGGCCGAAATCAGCGTGTCCATGGTCGCCGCGCCGTGCCGGGCGTTGATCACCGCGGCCCGGTGGAACGGCCATGCCCCCCATACCGCAACCGGCGAGGCGAGCACCAGCGACGCCCACTGCCAGTTCCGGAACTGCAGCGCCGGGACCATGGCCAGCACCACGACCGGCGCGGCCAGGATCAGGGACACCAGCATCCGCTGCCGCAGCGACTCCACTGCCCGGTCCGCCGGGTCCGTCGTGTCTGTTGCGTCGTGCTTTCCCGTACTCTCCTGCTCGTCCTCCCGCTCGGGCAGGGCAGCGGTGTAACCGGCCCGCTCCACCGTCGCGATCAGGTCAGGCGGTGAGATAACGGCCGGGAATGTCACGTGGGCGGTCTGGGTGGCGAAGTTGACCGTGGCGGTGACGCCGTCCAGCCGGTTGAGCTTCTTCTCGACCCGGGCCGCACAGGACGCGCAGGTCATCCCGCCGATCGCCAGCTCGGCGCGACGCGGCGCCTCGGTAACAGTGCTGGATTGGCCTGGGCCTCCGGCCACGGCGCTCACGCGCGCTGTCCGAGCCGGTAGCCACCCGCCTCATCCAGCGCGGCCTCGATCGACGCGGCGGGCAGCGGCGAGTCGCTGGCCACCGTGACCAGGGATGGGCCGCCCGGTACCAGTTCGACGGTCACCTCGCGGACGCCATCCAGGTTCTTCAGCTCGCTGCTGACCGCACGCACACAGTGCTCGCAGGTCATGCCGGTCACCTGGTAGGCCGCCGAAGTCATGGGATTGCCTCCTTGTTTTCCGGGGGGTGTAAACCAACCCCCCGGACCCCCCTCCTGCGACGCGTCCCGCCGTTAGTTTCGCCTGGCCGGGAGGGCCTTAGCAGGCCCTCCGCGGGCCAGGCGACCCGCGAAGCTCGCTTCGCTCGCCGCGGGGGCCCGGGCTACCTTGTCTGACCGTTGAACCTTACTATACCCCCCTAGGGTATGTTTTCAGTGGGTGTGGCCGCCGTGGTGGGCGTGGGTGTCGTCTGGTGGTGTGTCCGGGGGCGTGGTCTCTGATGGGGGGCCGCCCATCATCTTCAGCATCGGGATGCCGCCGGTGCGGACGAAATTGGCGATCAGCGCGGCGGCCACGATCAGGAAGACGATGTTGAGCCAGGTCGTGTAGTCCAGGGACACACCCTGGTCGGGTATCTTCGCGGTGGCCCGGCCAGGCACCAGCCCGAGCCCGCCGAAGACCAGCTCGATCACGTACCCGGCGGCGACCATCGCCAGGTAGAACGTGCCGAGCAGGAAGGCCGCCATCCGCGGTCCGTAGTACTTACGGTAGATGTTCAGGATCGGCGCGATGATCAGGTCGGCGAAGATGAACGCGACCACTCCGCCGAAGCTGATCCCGCCCTTCCACAGCACGGCCGCGAGCGGCACGTTGCCGATCGAGCAGACGAACGAGATGATCGCCACCAGCGGGCCGATCAGCGGTCCCCACAGCTTGGCGGCCAGCGGGTGACCGGCGAAGAAGAACGACCGCCAGAAGCTGTCCGGCACCCAGGCGGCGATCACGCCCGCGACCAGCAGTCCGATCACCAGGTCACGGATGATCGCGGCCCACTCCATCACGAACACATGGCTGACCGAGGCGAAGCCCTCCCGCGAGAACAGGCGGCTGGCGAATGATCCTCGCCGCTGGATGGACATGTCCATCGCGGCGTGCCCTTCCATCGAGCCCGCTATGCCCCGCTCGGCTTGGTAACGCGCTTCGCGCAGCAGCCTGCCGGTCAGGAACAGCCGGAACAGCACGGCCAGGATCACGATCATGATCGGGCCACCGGTGAACTCCGCGAGCGTGAACTGCCAGCCCATCAGCAGGGCCAGGATCACGCCCAGTTCGATCACCAGGTTCGTGGACGCGATCTCGAGCGCTACCGCGGCGGTGAAGTGAGCGCCCTTGCGGAACAGCGCCCGGGCCAGCGCGACCGCCGCGTAAGAACACGACGAAGACGCGGCGCCCAGGGCCGTGGCCAGCGCCAGCGTACGCGGCCGGTCATCGCCGAGCAGCCGGACGACCGTGGACCGGCGCACCACCGCCTGGACGACCGCCGACAGGAAGAACCCGAGGATCAGCGCCCAGGTGATCTCCCATGTCATCGAACCGGCGATCGACAACGCATGCAGAATCGCGTGCATCCGCCTCACCTACCTTCCGGCACGCGCCCTAACCGTATACCCGTACGGGGTATTCCAGATATGGCCAGGCCATGTCCCGCATTGGTCGTAGTGCGTGACATGTGGGTCGGACGCGGACAGCGGACACGCGGACGGTCATGATCACCTCTCCCGAAGGGGTGAATGTGCCGTTGCCCGCCCTGTAGGGGGTGCGGTGGCACTTTCACCCCCAGGGATCGGCCCACTCTTCTCGCTGCCCGCGTTCCCGGCGCTGCTCGCCCGACGCGTCCGCTAATGGCGGCGAGCCTGTACGGTCGTGTAATTGACGTTACAATCCCGGAATATGTTGAGAATTTACGGGGGTCTCGCGGTGCTGGCGGTGTGCGGGATAGCCGTCGGGGCCGGAATCGCCTACGGACCAGCATCCCCTACCACGTTCCGCGCCGCGTCAACGTCACCTGACACGTTCCGCGCCGGGTCTACGTCTACGCCTTCGTCGACGCGGCCCGGTACCGGCATCGCGCTGACCGCGAACCTGAGCATCTGCGACAAGTACTGCGACGGCCGCGACCCCGCTCTGGCCGCCGGGGACCGGCAGGCGCTGAGCACCGTGATCTACGGCCGGAGCATCGTGTTGCATTTCGACGACGCCGATGACATGGCATGGGCCAGCATCGACAGCGGCAGCGCGGGCGACGAAGTCTGGATGGACCGCTCCTGGGACGGCGGCTACACCTGGAGCGACGGCTCGAAGCTGGGCGACACCACCATTCCCAGCGGCAAGACCGGCTGGCGCACGTTGATGTACAACGTGGATGACTGGGCCGTGCACCCGGGGGTCGGGGTGGTCCGCGCCTGCGGCAAGGCCGGCAACCGGAGCGAGATCTCGTGTACCCCGTGGGCCAGGACCACGTGGAACGCGTCAGACAGCAGGCGCGCGGCGGCCACCGCGCTCATGCAGTTCTACAACGAGGGCACCGGCCTGTTCAACGGGACCGGCTGGTGGAATTCGGCCAACGACCTCACCTCGATCATCGACGGCATCCGGATCACCGGGATGGCCAGCTATCAGTACGTGATCGCGGACACGTACGCCGCCGAGCGCAATGCGAATCTCGGGGATTTCCGTAACAGCTATATGGACGACACGGCATGGTGGGCGCTGGCCTGGATCGACGCCTACGATCTGACCGGGAACACGACGTACCTGAACACGGCGAAGGACGACGCCAATTACCTGGCCGGCTACTGGGACTCCACGTGCGGCGGCGGCATCTGGTGGTCGAACGCCAAGACCTATAAGAACGCGATCGCCAACGAGCTTTACCTCTACCTGAACGCGGCCCTGCACAACCGGATCAGCGGCGACACGACCTATCTGGCCCGTGCCCAGGCCGAGGAGAAGTGGTTCCTGGGCAGCGGAATGATCAACGGGTCGAACCTGATCAATGACGGGCTCACGATCAACTCCAACGGAACGTGCGTCAACAACGGCGCGGCGGTCTGGACGTACAACCAGGGCGTGATCCTGAGCGGACTGACCGAGCTGTACAAGGCGACCGGGAACGCATCGGTGCTGAACGAGGCGGTGACGCTGGCCAACGCATCGAGCAGTTCGGCGCAGCTCAACCCGGTCTCGGCCACCGCGCCAAAGGGAGAGCTGGCCGACCCGAGCGCGGGCGGCGGCGACGAGCCGACGTTCAAGGGCGTCTACGCTCGCGGTGTGTACGCGCTGAACTCGGTGGCCAGCGGCGCCCCGTACGGTTGCTACCTGGCGCGCCAGGCGGCCACGGCCTATGTCAACGACCGAAACGCCGCCGACCAGTACGGCAACCTGTGGGCCGGTCCGTGGTCGAGCACCGCGCAGGGCGGCCCGGATCAGCCGGCGGCCGCCCAGCAGGGAAGCGCCGTCTACCTCCAGAACGCCGGCCCAGGTTTCACGTCGCCCAACTCCCCCGCCGTCACCAACGCCCTCAACTGCTCGTAGGCCGGTGACCAGCAGCAGAACACTCAGCTCACGTTGACTGCCGTGTCATCGATGACGAACGAGGTCTGTAGCTCGAAGTCCTCGGCGCCGGTGAACTTCAGCGTGATGTTCTGGCCGGCGTAGGCGCTCAGCGAGAAGCTGTGCTGGGCGTACCCGGTGTTGTGGTCGAGGTTGGAGTACGTGTGCAGCGTGGACAGCACGCTGCCCGAACTGTTGAGCACCTGCACGGTCAGCTTGTCGTACTGCGTCGTCGTGGACGTCTCCGCCGTGTTGATGTGCAGCCAGAAGCTGAAGTTATAGGTAGAGCACCCGGTCGGCAGCGTGATCGACTGCGACAGCGTGTCGGTGGTCGTCTTGCCCCAGCCGTCGAGCCAGGCGTCCCAGCTTCCGCTGTGCGGCGGCTCCATGGAGTTGTTGTTGATCACCTCAACCGGCGAGTGGGTCGAGGTCACCGCCCACGGTGCGGGGCTGGAGCTGCCGTTCTCGAAGCCGGGGTTGCCGAGGAGCTGCGCTGGTGTGCAGCCGCTGCCGCCGGCTGGCGTGGCGGAAGCCTCGTTGCTCTGCGTGCCCTCGCCGATCGCGTTCACCGCGGTGACCTTGTAGAAGTAGGCCTGGCCGCTGGTCAGGCCGGTGTCGGTACACGAGGTCACGGCGCCGAGGCCGCTACAGCCACCGCTGGTCAGCAGCGTCTCGGTACCGCTGGAGGTGCCCCGGTACACCCGGTACGACGTGATGTTGACGCCGCCGTTGCTGGCCGGCGGAGTCCAGCTCAGCGAGATCTGACCGGTACCCGCGGTCGCGGTCAGGCCGGTGGGCGCGCCCGGCGGCGTTCCCTGGACGGGCGTGGCCGTGACGCTGACGGTCGACGTGGCCGACCCCTGCGGCGAAGCGCTGTCGTGAACGGTCAGGGTCGCGGTGAAGGTCCCGGCCGAGCTGTAGGTATGGCTGGGATTCTGCGACGTGCTCGTCGACCCGTCACCGAAGTTCCAGCTATAGGAGTAGGGCGGGGTTCCGCCGGTGCCGGTGCCGGTGAAGGCGACGCTCAGCGGGATCTGGCCGGAGGTCGGCGTGCCCGAGGCGGTGGCCGCGAGCGGGTTGCCGACGGCGTTGACCGTGACGGTGACGCTCGACGTGGCGGTGTTCGCGGGCGAGGCGCTGTCGGTGACGGTCAAGGTCGCCTTGAAAGTCCCGGCCGAGCTGTAGGTATGACTGGGATTCTGCGACGTGCTCGTCGACCCGTCACCGAAGTTCCAGCTATAGGAGTACGGGGCGGTGCCGCCCTGGGCGGAGCCGGTAAAGGACACGCTCAGCGGCGCGTTGCCCGTTGTCGGCGAGGCCGCCGCCGTGGCCGACAGCGGGGTCGAGCCCTGGATCCAGAAGTCCTCAAGAGGGTCACCGAGCGCGGCCTGGTCCGAGGTCGTCATGGGGAAGGTCGACAGGCCGAGGCTGTTGGTCGGGCTGATGATGCCACTGTGGACGTTCTCCATGACGCGTTCCATCGCCGCCAGCACATTGCTCGTCGTGTAGGCGACGTGCGAGATGTAGTGCTGCTTCATGTACGTCGGCGACGCGATGACGACCAACGGCACGCGGAAGGTGTTGCTGACGTGGTCCGGGCCGTTGTTGCCGTTCTGGGTGTCGTCCTCGGTGACCACGATCAGCGTGTTGTTGCTGTACGACGGGTTGTTCATGATGGCATCGACGATCGACTTGGTCGCCGAGTCGTTGGTCGGGATGTCCTGGAACGTGCCGGGATGGTCGTTGAACAGCTCGACGTAGTTGTAGGCCGGCAGACCGTTGGCGTTCACGAAGTTTATGTAGTCGTTCGCGACGGTGGTGTCGGGGATGTTCTGGCCGGAGCAGGTGTATTCGTTGTAGTGCAGCTCCTCCGGGATGGTCGTGCCGGGACGGTCAACCGGCAGCACCTCGAGGTTGCCCGTCGCGGGGTTGCGCCAGTACCCGCTGCCGCTGTTGAGCATCCAGTAGAAATCACCGTTCATGGAGAACGTGTACGGGCTGCTGCCGGTCCCGGTGCCGGTCTGGGCGGTACACGGGTTGGTGCCCTCCCCGGAGGGGCCGTCGTCGCCGTTCAGGAAGCGGTCGAACATCGTGCCGGTGCCCGACGGATAGGACTGCTGCTGGGAGCTTGACGCCGACTGAGCAGAGAACAGCCACCAGTGGTTGGGGCCGCTCGGCGGCTGCGTGCCCGTGCTGTAGGAGTCATCCAGCGCGTACTGCTTGGCCAGCGCGTGGAGCTGGGGCACGGAGCTGATGTGGTTCGTGCTCTCCACCTGGCCGTTGCAGCCGGCCGCGATCGTGGTGGCGCAGTCACCGAGGTAGTCATCGAAGGTATGGTTCTCCCGGAACAGGATCACGAAGTGCGTGAACGGCGGGAAGTAGGGCGCCAGCGGGTTGGCCGCCTGGGTCGGCTGCCACAACGTCTGCTTCTGGGCGGTGCAGGTTCCCGCCTGGCACGTCCGGCTCAGCTGGACCGTGTGCGCGTTGGTTATGTAGAAGTTGTGCGGCTGCGGGAACTTGGCGAACTCGACTCCCGGCTTGGCGAAGACGGCGCCGACGCAGTCGTAGTTGTCGGGTATGTAGGTCTGATGGCGGTCGCCGATGGGGAGATCCTTGGCGTCAGCCGGGTCGGTGCTGGGGTTCCAGCCCTTCAGCGTGCACGAGCCGACGCCTGTCGCGGGATGCCCCGCACCGACGGCCGGGCCCGCCGGGCTCATGAAGAACCCGATCAACGAGAGAAGGGCGGCAGCGATGCCCGCCATCAGCAGCTTCCGACCGATCATCGAAACCCTCCAGGCCAAGAGTCCCTAACGCACGGTGCATGAACGACCACCACTACGTATCTTGACTGCGGATCAAGGCCATCACAAGGCCCCAAATTCACACACAGCCGTCAAGCAGTGTTATTCATTCACCGTTCGCTCAGAGGCCTCGCGAGGGATGCTCAGCTGTACGTCAGGCGGGCCTGCCTAGGGATGTCGCCGAACTCGCCGGCGTGGAAGTCGCGGAAGGCCCGCTCGATCTCGGCTCGGGTGTTCATCACGAACGGCCCGCCGAACGCTACGGGCTCGCCGATGGGCGCACCGCTGTAGACCATGACCACGCTGGGGGTGCCGCCGTCGCCGGTCTCCAGCGCGATCGACGACATCAGGGCCCGCGGAACAGGGTCTGACCAGGCGATCTGGCCCTCCCGCACGATACGCCCAGCCATCGTGACCTGGCCCGACATCACATAACAGAACGCACGATCGCGGGCGGGCAGCACGTGTTCCAGGCGCTGCTCCGGTTCCACCGTGATCAGCGCCGCGGAGATCGGCCAGTGGTTGAGCGCGGGGCCGCTGACACTGTCCACCTCCCCGGAGATCAGGTCGACGCGGGCACCGTCCCGCTCGATGACGGGCCGCCGCGCGGCTAGCAGGTCCTGGTAGCGGGTACCGGCCATCTTGGCGTCACGGGGCAGGTTGACCCACAACTGAAGGGTGTGCGCCCGCTCGTCCCGGAAGGCGAGTTCGCGATGGATTATGCCGCGTCCCGCGGTCATCCACTGCACGTCCCCGGCGGTCAGCGCGCCGGCGTGGCCGACATTGTCGCCGTGCTCCAGGACGCCATCGACGACCAGCGTCACCGTCTCGATGCCACGGTGCGGGTGCCAGTCGAAGCCCGGCGAGGAGAACCAGTCCTCGGACAGGGCCAGGAACGGATCGGTGAGTTCCGGCCGCGTCGGCATGATGATCAGGTTCTTGTCGTCGACCTGAGCGTCCGGGCCGAGATGCGTCTTGTTCTCGACCCGGACGACGCTCCGTTCGGCGACATTGTCGACACCGCCCAGCGTTTCCATGTCACCACGGTACTTGCGGGAGGAACCTAACAGCCGCCGCTGCCTTGCCAGGCGGCGACCGTGTCGTTGGCGGTGAAAGTGGCGTCGGCAGTGGTGAAGCTGAAAGCGCGGTTGCTGACGAAACCGCAGCTACTGGTTTCCTCGACGGTGCTCCAGCTGCCCAGGGTGAACTTGTACTGGAACGCCGCGGTGGGCACGCCGGTGATGGTCAGCGTCCAGGTGTTCGTGCCGGTCCTGGTCATCGGATAGTCGGTGGCGATCCAGTCGTCGGCGGACGGGATGCCGGTGCCGAGCACGTCGTAGTTACCGGACAGGTAGACGGTGGCTGTGCTGGGAGTGCTGGCCGGGACGGTGACGTTGATGACCGCGGTGGAATTGCCGCAGGCGGCGGGTCCGCTCCAGTTGGCGACCGTGTCGCTAACCGTGCCGCCGTTCACGCTCATGCTACGGTTGCCCGTGTCGGCGCAGGTGGCGCTCTTCTCCACGTTGTTCCAGCTGCCGCCGAGGTCGTATTTGTAGGACAGCGTGGTGTTGGCCGTGGCGTCGACGGTCGCGGTCCACTTCGTCGCTGTAACCCGGGTCATCGGGATGCCGTTGGCGGCCCAGTCGGACTGGCCCAGGCCCAGCGCGGACAGGTTCCCGGCCAGGTAGACGGTGCCGCCGGAGGCGTCGGTATTCACCGGCACCGTCACGTTCACCGTCTCCTTGACCGAGCCGCTCACCGGACAGCTACCCTGCTGCACGCACTGGCTGACGACCGCGGGGGTATCGACATCCTTGCCCGCGGAGATGTCGGTGGCCAGGCGGACGTACTGGGCCATGGCCCACATCAGCGGCGTGGAGGAGTTGTCCGGCTGGCCGAAGGTGAAGCCGCCGGTGCCGGTGGCGCCGCCCCACACCTGCTCGGATATCTGATAGCCGGAATTAGCGGCACCGGCCATCGTGGCCAGCATGGACTGCGCCGCGGATGCGTTGCCGTCGGCGACGTCGTACTCGCCGCGCTCGCCGGTGAGCACCGGCCACGGGTTGCCGACACCGGCGCCGGTGTAGTCACCGCCCGAGGCGGTCTCGCCGTATCCGTCGAAGTCGTACCGGTGCCAGATCGGCCCCTCCGGGGTGTTCACCTTGATCTGGGAGTCCACCACGGAGATCGAATTGCTGATATCGGCCGAGGTGGCCGGCTTGATACCCAGCCGGACCAGGTCCAGGAAGCTGGGGTCGACCACGGTGCGGTCGTCGTGGTTGCCGCCGCCGTTGGCGATGCCGATCGAGGCGCCGGAGTTGGGGTTGCCATCGGGGGTTATCCGCAGGAAGTACTGGCCGTTGCCGTAGGGCCCGGTCGTGGTGTAGGTCAGGCTGTCCACCTCCGAGGCCCAGGACAGGGCGGTCGACTGATAGGTGGCCGCCTGGCTGGTCGCGCCGTTAGCCTGCGCGATGGAGGCGGCACAGACCAGACCCGCGATCTCGGCCGCGATCGTGGCCGGTGAGTAGCCGCCGGCCTCCTCCCAGCGTTCCTCCGGCGTGGACGGGCCGTTGCTGACCAGGTAGTTGGCCAGGGCCTGGATATGTCCCCAGTCCGCCGAGTTCGTGGCGCCAAGCTGCCAGGCCAGGATGATGGGGTCGGCGACTTCGTCCATCTGAAGTGAGCCGAACACCGTGTTGCCGTTCAGGAACGTGTTCTGCTTGACCGCGCCGCTGGATTCTTCCTCGTAGGCGAAGATGTACTGGAGGGCGGCGTTCGCGTCGGTGGCGTCACCGGCCGCGAGCAGTGCGCTGGCCATCTGGTATTCGTCGCGGGTCCACACGACGTGATAGCCGTGGTCACCGGCGTTGTTGGCGCTGACGCTGGTCCCCCACGGGTCGTTCGGAGCGGCGACGAACCCGCCGGTGAAGGTCTTGTCCTCGTCGGCTTTCACCTCCATCAGCGAGACGTAATACTGCTGCTGGAGCTGGGCATTGCCGGTGACCGAGGCCGGGGGGCTGTTGAGACCGGCGAGCCAGGAATGCCAGCCTTGCTCGAACGAGCCCTCCAGCGAACTGAACCCAGTGGCCAGCGACGCCGCGGCATCGGAGACGGCGGCGGACTGGCTGGAGTCGAAGGCCAGCGCCAGCGTGAACGTGGTGGATCCGGTGGCGGCCACCGGGATCTGCGCGACCTGCACGATGTGGCCTGCGCTTGGTGCTGTTGAGTACGTGGAGGTCAGCGCGTGGCTGCCGGCCAGCATGGCGCTGCCGTCGCTGGTGCTGCCGACGTATCCGCTGGTCGTCTGCGTGAAGTTTGCCGAGGCGGCCAGGGCGCTGGAGACCGAGCCGTTGCTGGAGACGAGATCGCCGCTGGCCGAGTCGGTGCCGCCGGTATTACCCATGCCCTGGTTGTTGAGCTGGGGCAGATAGTCGGCGTACAGCTGGAGCGGAGTGGAGCCGCGGTTGTCGAACGTGGTCTGGATCAGCACCACCGAACGGGACGGGTCCGCGATGTAGGTCTTGGTGATCGTGAAGTTGGCGGCCGTGTTGACCTGCTGCCAGACCGGTGAGGTTCCGGACGGATCGGCAAGGGTTATCGCGTGGCTGGTGTTCGCCGTCTCGGTGTCGGTGAACGAGGAGCCGTCCGTAACGATGTACTGCAGGCCGAACGTGCTGGGGGTGTCGGTCTGCGGGTAGAAGACATTCTCGAGTTCGCCGTTACCGACCGTGTACCAGACCTTCGAAGCCGAGCCGAGGGAGTCGGCGAAACCCTGCACGTTCGATTCATTCCAGGTGGCATTGGCGCCGGGGGCGCCCGGTGCGCTGCCAGCCGCTCGGGCGGGGCTGGTTCCGCCTATGCCGCCCACGACAGCTGTACCGGCCAAGATGGCCACAGCAGCCATGACGGCTGATTGTTTCTTCCGCATTCCCACAACATAGATTTGACGGAAACATTCAGCCATGGCGTGATGCAGGAACAATCAGTTAAAAATCCCCGGAATGATCCCTTAATTCGAGAAATGAACCATAAAAGTCCCTGGCGAGCGCCATCCCGGGGTCCTTGGCGCTGGTTTGCCAGCCATTGACCTGTCCCATCTCGCGTCGTAAGACCTTATTCGGGAGCAGCAACACCCGGCCTGATGAAACGCCAACGTCTTCATGCTCGCCTGGGACTACGGCAAACTGGTGGTGGGCTTCGTCAGCAACAGGAGCATGAGTGTGAACGGCGGCACGGTCGATGACACCGTCGCCAACTGGGCCGGTTTCGGTGGCTGCTAGCCGTGGAACCACCGTACGTTCGTTGTAAAAGGCTTTTTAATACGAACGGACGGTGGTATCACGGCCAGGTCGCGGTGAAGTCGGCGGTGACAGGCGCCGCGTTCCCCGCGCTCAGCGTCACCACGCCGTGGTAGGTGCCCGGATGCGCGTAGGTGTGCTGGCCCGAGATCGTGTACAGGCTGTTCACCCGGGTGTCGGTAGCATTCACGCCGGTCACGTCGCCCGTGGTGGTGGCGCCGTCACCCCAGTCGATCGTGCACCCGATGCCCAGCGAGGAATCGCACATGGTCAGCGTGCTGGTCGGGAAGCCCGGTGCGGACAGCATGGCGACGGTCCCGGCGACGTGTCCGCTTGCGCTCGCGGTCAGCGGGGCGGCACCTTCGGCAGCAAGCTGCCAGGGCACTTCGGTGGACGGGTAGAAGTTGACATCTGCCGCCTGGAGGCGAGCGCCCTGCGCGGCGAGGCGCTGCAGGAAGTCCCGGTACGCAGGGCTGGAGGCGGTGCGCTGGGCGGCTGGTGACCAGGCGACCTCAGCCAGCGCGAGCAGGCGCGGGAACACCATGTAGTCGACGTCGCTCATGGTGGCGACGGTCTCGCCCCACATGTCGCCTTCCACGCCGATCACGTTCTTGTCGGTGACGCCGGTGACCAGCGAGCCGGGGTCCCAGTTATAGGCGCTATCGACATCACAGCCCTTCGCGCAGGCCCAGTTCATACCCAGTGAGGCCGGCACGCTGCTCGTCGCGGTGACGATGTACTTCTGGTCCAGGTAAGTGTGATTGGCCGGCGCCATGATGACTTTCATATTTTTGGCGACCGCCTCGCGGCCTGTCTCCGTGCCCGGGTCGCTGCCGGCGGCCGGCTGCCAGTACTCGGCCACCGACCCCTCGGGCGGGGTCGTGCCCGGGCCGGCGATGTCCGCCCACCCCATGACGGTCTTGCCCTGCTTGGTGACCAGCGGAGCCTCGGTGTTGATGAACTGCGCGTACTGCTGTGCGGTGAGCAGAGAGGTGGGCACCTCGTCGCCACCGAGGTCGTAGTAGGGACCGGGTGTTTCGGCGGTGAGCTGGTCGATGATCGCGGTCATGATCGCCCAGGTGTCCGGGCTGTCCGGGCACATGGCGCTGTACCCGACGTCTTCGGTGTAGTCCCACTGCGGCGGGTTGAACTGGCCGCAATTGATGCCGTGCGGGTTGGCGGGCAGGTTCGGGTTCCCGGTGTCTCCGTACTCGGACATAATGATCGCGTTGTTGTGGCCGGGTGAGTCGACTTCGGGGAAGAGGGAGATGAAGTGCGCGGCGGCGTAGGCGACGACCGCCTTGTACTGTGCCTGGGTCCAGAAGCCGCCGGGATCTTGTGATCTTCCGCCGGTGCCTACAGAGCCGGCGCTGCCGATGCCGGTCAGCCGCGGGAAGCCGGTGATGGCCAGGCGGAATCCCTGATCGTCGCTGAGGTGCAGGTGCAGCTGGTTGATCTTGTACGAGGCGACCTGGTCGATCAGCTGCTCGACCGCCTGGGGCGGTTCGTAATGCCGGGCGATGTCGAGCAGGACGCCGCGGTATTCATAGCGTGGGTAATCGGTGATCGTGACCACGGGAGTGGTCCACGGGCCTGGCGCTGTTGTGCGGCTGTTGATCCACGGGGGCAGTAGCTGACGGAACGTCTGGACGCCGTTGTACAGGCCGTGACTTGTGGGTGCCTCGATGGTGACGCTGCTTGTGGTGGTGTCGAGCTCGTAGCCTTCGGCCTGGTTGGCGGGCTTGAGCGTGCCGGGATCGCCGAGTCTTATGGTGATGTCGCCCGGTGCGGGGGCGCCGACCAGGACGGGCAGCGGGTAACCGGTCGCCGGGCGCAGATAGGCGGCCAGGTCGTCGGCGATGGACAGTTCGGTTGCTGCGGGGGCGCCTGGGGCCGCTGGGGCGGCGACGATGCGGGCGGTCCTGGCCAGGGCGAAGTGACCGCTGCCGACCGTCGCCGACACCGGCTTCGGCACGATGTCCAGGACTGGAGTGGCGTTGGTGCTCGCGGGCAGCCGTGCCGCGGTGGTGCTGGCGGGCAGCCGCGTTGCCGTGGTGCTGGCGGGCAGTCCGACGACGGCGGCGGCGGGAATGCCGATGATCAGAGCCGCGGACGCGGCGCATAGCACGCCGAGGCTTGTGAGCTTGGCTGGGAAACCGGGGAGACCTGGCAGGCCTGGGAGACCTGGGAGGCCTGGGAGATGCAGCCTGTGGTTCATGTTGCCCGCCTTGGATCGGTGTCCGAACGCCGCGCTCCCTGCGGCCTGCATGTTTAGGGAAGTTTCCTAACAATTCATGATTCCTAAGCGAAAGTACGCTTCCGCACCAGATAGGTCAAGCACCAACAGAACGACCACAGATCCGCACACAAAAGGGGCGAGTCCATGCAGGAGCGATCGGCGGCTGCTGCCGCAACCGGTTCTGTTTTCTCGGTCCGCCTCGTAGATCCGGTGCAGGGCCAGATGGAGGCATGCCATGCCGATTAAGCCGATTTCCTGAGCCGAAATTATTTTCGGCTCAGGAAATCGTAGTCAGCTCCAGGGCGCCGGGCCGGCCGCCGGCGGGCTAGCCGCCCGAGGCCTGTACTGCCGGCATCAGCCCTGCGGTCCAGCAGGCTCACCGCACGGGCAAACACAGTTCCGCGGTGTTACCGGATTGACCTGAAAGTCCGGTAATACCCGAACGGGATTTGGATTAAGACGGAACATCCATGCTAGATGGAAATTAGTGTACGAATTCGGCGGGTAAAGTTCCGTGCAGCATGAGATTTCCACGCTGTTGGAGGTGAAGGGCGGCCGCTGGAATGGAGGGAGGGCCATCGACCCGGCCGGGGGCGCGGCGCAGACCTCCGCCCTTCAACTCTGTAGCTGGAGCGCTTAGGTGGTGGTAGCGCGCCCGGCGATGCGTGAGGAGGCCTTTCGAGTCGTTGGTGACTGCGCCGGGCTGAGCCAGCAGGCATCGGGTGAACGCTGGTGGTCCATCCAGTGAACATCGTTCGCAGCGCCCTGGTTGGGTCCGAGGAAGGGGAACGCTGACGGCAGGATGGGTTTAGTCCGGTTTGTCCGGCAAAGACGAGGCTGCGCGAGTGAGGAGCCACCCAAGGTGGCGGGGAGACGACGGCGGGCTCGGCTAGCGGTGGCCGATGCGCTGCGCTTTGCGGTGGTGATACCGGCCAGGTCGGCGCGCTCAGTCAGGCAGACGGGGCCGGCGGGACAGGCAGCGCCAACTAGGTTGACAGGGCCAGCCAGGTTGACAGGGCTGGTTGGGGTGGTAGCGCTGGCCCTACTGACAGCGGCTTGCGGGACTGGCACGAGCACCGGGGGTGAGACCGCCGGAAGCCGCGCGGGGCCGGGCGGGACGATCACCGAGGCAGGCAGCGGCCTGCTTGACCCTCTCGCAGTGGCGTGGGCGACGGCCTACCATCAGCAGTTCGCGGACGTGACCGTGACCACCGCGTCCGTCGGCTCCGGCAAGGGCATCGCGCTGGCGACCGCGGGCAAGATCGACATCGGCGCCTCCGACGCCTACCTGTCCAGCGGCGACCTGGTGAAAAACCAGAACCTGCTCAACGTCCCGCTGGCCATCTCGGCTCAGACGATCATCTACAACCTGCCCGGGATGAGCCAGGGCAGCCACGTCCAGCTAAACGGCACGGTGCTGGCTGGGATCTATGACGGGACCATCACGACGTGGAACGATCCCGCGATCGCCAGCCTGAACCAGGGCCTGCACCTGCCGGACATCAAGATCGTGCCGATACACCGCTCCGACAGCTCCGGCGACACATTCCTGTTCACAAGCTATCTGTCGACCCAGGACCCGAACTGGAACGACGCGATCGGGTACGGAACGACTGCGGCCTGGCCACAGGTCCCCCGGGCCAAGGGAGCCAACGGCAGCGTGAACACGATGAACGACTGCGAGCACACGCCCGGCTGCGTCGCCTATAACGGGATCAGCTACCTGTCCAAGGCGCTGGCCGGCCGACTCGGCGAGGCGGCGCTCGCCAACTCCGCCGGCCGGTACACCCTCCCCACCGCGAGTGCGATCCGCGATTCGGTGGGTAGTTTCGTGTCGATCACGCCGCCCAACGAGACGATCTCGATGATCGAGGGCCCGTCGGCCACCGGGTACCCGATCATCAACTACGAGTACGCCGTGGTCAGCACCCGGCAGCCGAATGCGACGAAGGCCAGCATGATCAGGGCCTTCCTGAAATGGGTGATCACCACCGGAAACGACGCGTCGTACGTGGATCGTGTCGGGTTCCAGCCGCTGCCCGCCGCGGTGGTCTCGCTCGGCGAGGCACAGATCGCGGAGATCGGCCCATGACCGCCACGGCCGCGCCGGCCAGGCGGCGGCCCATCAGCCAGACTGCCCGCCGGGCTGTCGTTACGACACCTGCCGCGATACGGGTGCTGATGATGTCCCTGGTGCTGCTCTCGCTGACCTGGGGCGCGTTCGGCGGCTGGGCGGCGAACGAACACTCCTCCGGCGCGAGCGCGGTGGTCGCGGTGGACGAGCCGCTCAGCCTGGACGCCCGGCAGATGTATGAGTCCCTCGCGGACGCCGACGTGACCATCACCACCGCGTTTCTAGCCAGTGCCCAGCCGCCGCTGAGGCTACTGCAGCGTTACCAGGCCGACATCGCCACGGCCTCCGCTGACCTGGCCAAGTTGCGGACAGGCGGCGGTAACGAATCGCCGTACTCGGCGCTCAGCAGCGGCCTGCCCCGGTACACGGGGTACGTCGCGGACGCCGAGAGCCAGTACTCGCTGGGATACCCGCTGACCGGCGGCTCGTTCATGCAGGTGGCCTCCGAGGAGGCCCATCTGGTGCTGCTGCCCGCCGCCAAGGCCGTATTCACCCAGGAGAACGCGGCGCTTACGGCAGCGAGCAGCCAGGCGACCGGGCTGCCGACAATGATCGTCGCCCTGGTTATCGCGCTCATCGCCGGAGTCGCCCTGTACCGGGCGCAGCGGTGGCTTACCCGGCGCACGAACCGCGTGTTCAGCGCCGGGCTGATGCTGGCGTCGGCCCTGCTGGCTATCAGCGCCGTATGGATAGCGGCCGCCTTCGGCGTGGCGCGCTCGGACCTGGACCGCGGGATCGGGCAGGGCTCCCAGCCAGCCGAAACCCTGGCGCAGGCGAGCATCAGCGTCCAGCAGATCAGGGGAGACGCGGTACTCAACGTCATCTCACGCAGTGGTGACGCCTCGTTCCAGCAGGATTTCGTGGCCACGAGCAAGCTGGTCGGGCCCGGAAACAACACCCTTCTCACCAGTGCTGACGCGGCCTCGACGGGCAGTCGGCAGGCTGCCTCCCTGGTGGCGGCGGCCGAGCGGGAGGCGACCGCCTGGTACGCGGCGAACTCCGGGGTCTACCGCCTTGGCGTGGCCGCCAACTACGGCGCGGAACGAAACATGGTTATCGGGACCGGCAGCGGTAGCTCGGCCGCCGGGTACGCCGCGCTGGAGAACGACATCACTCAGGCGATCAACGACGACCAGGCGGTCTTCCGGTCCGCTGCCACCGCCGGCGCGAACGTGCTCAACCCGCTGGAGCCGGTGGTGATCGCGGCGTCGCTGCTGATGGCGGTCGCGTGCGTCTGGGGCTTCAGCCGCCGGCTCGCAGAGTACCGTTGAGCGGTGGCTTCAGCAGCACCGCCAGCCGAGGACTCCGGCATCCCGGGATTCTGCGCGGCGCTGGGCATTCCCGGGCTGGCCGACGTGCACACGCACTTCCTGCCGCCACGGATGCTGCGCCGGGTATGGGCGTACTTCGACGAAGGCGGACCGCTGCTCGGGGTCAGGTGGCCGATCCGGTACCGGTGGAGCGAGGAGCAGCGGGTCGCGCACCTGCGAGCGATGAACGTCCGGATGTTCAGCGCGCTGGCCTACGCCCATCGCCCGGACATGGCCGCTGACCTGAACGAGTGGACGCTGAGTTTCGCCAAGAAGACGCCTGGCTGCCTGCCCTCGGCGACGTTCTATCCGGAGCCGGGGGTAACCGAGTACGTCACCAAGGCGCTGGACGAAGGAGCCAGGATCTTCAAGGTCCACCTCCAGGTAGGCGGCTTCTCCCCCGCCGATCCGCTGCTCGACCCGGTGTGGGAGGTACTGACGGCCCGCCGGACCCCGGTCGTCGTGCACGCCGGCCATGCACCGGTAGGCACCGAGCACACCGGCCCCGACCCGTTCAGCGCGGTCCTCAAGCGGCATCCCGGCCTGACCGCGATCATCGCCCATCTGGGCGCCCCGGACTACACGGAATTCCTCCGGCTGGCCGAGAGTCACGACCGGGTGGCGCTCGACACGACCATGGTGTTCACCGATTTCTTCGACCGGTTCGCGCCGTTTCCGCATTCGGCGCTGCCCCAGCTGAAGGGACTGGGCGAGGCGGGCAAGATCCTGCTGGGCAGCGACTTCCCCAACATCCCCCACCCCTACGCCCGGCAGGTCGCGGGACTGGCCGACCTCGGCCTTGGCGAAGGCTGGCTGAGGGCGGTGTGCTGGGAGAACCCCGTCGCCATGTTCGGCGATCCGCTCCCAGGACCCAGGGATGGGCCGGGATCCTCGGCTGATAGCTAACACATTGGCGCTACTTGATTGCCAGCGCGTTGGCGGGGGACCCGATGCCTCCGGCCGCGTGGATCGGGGCGCTGGTCAGCATCGCCTCGTAGACGCCGTCCTGAGCACAGTCGGCGGCAAGGTCCTCTGTCCACCACAATTCTCCCAGCGCCATGCCGAACTGGCCGATCAGGATCCGGTGCAGGAAACCGATGGGCGTCGATCGATCGGCCGGGAACGCTTCGACCGCGAAGGTGTCGCTGACGATGGCAGCGACGTGGGCATCCCACAGATACCGGCACATCTCCTCGGTGTGGGCCAGACCCGGCGTGGTGACCTGGTGGCGGATCTGGAGCCTGCGGTCGCGGGACTGGTCGAGGTACCAGCGGGCAAAGCCGGTGTGCAGGATCAGCACGTCACCGGGAGAAAAGCCGAGACCAGTCCGCGATCGCGCGCGTTCCAGGTCTGCTACGTCAAAGGCAGTTGAAGTGCCAGGGTCATACGGCCGTCCCTCGTCTGTTGCCAATCGGCACATGTCGAGGAGAACCGCCCGCCCGACGATGCCCCGGCGGGCCCAATGCTCGATAGTGTTCCGCCGTCCGGACGCGACATCCGCCTCGGTGGCTCCGTTGTAGAACTGATCCGGCGCGTAACCGATGTGCCCGAGCGAGTCCCACTGGCTCGACCCCTGGGGATAGAAGTTGTCGTAGACATCGTCGAAGCCGATGGTTCCCGGCATGTGCAGTACCCGGTGGCGGGGCACACCGCGAGCGTCGGCGATCGCGGGGTCGAACGCGTCGACCGGGGCATCGAGCGGAAAAACCGCTCCCTTCCTGACCAGGGCGGCGGCGGAGACGACCCGGTCGGGGGTCATCAGGTTTATGAGCCCGACCTGATCGTTGTTACCGAACATTCCCCAGGCAGACCTGCCGCCGTGCGGCGCAGGCGGCAGGTCGTCGTAGTCCGGAAGGCTGCCCCGGACGCTGGGATCGCGACTGGTAGAGTTTTCCTGCTGCATCCAGCTATCGCATCACACCGCCGCCGACTACCGTGTGGGGACCGCGGTCCATACCTGGTTTATGTTCCCCGTACAGTAGGTGAGCTGAATCTTGTAGTTCACCGGAATCCAGCAGAAGGCAACCGTGTGCGGCGGGCCTGCCAGCGCTATAACGCCCAGAGGATTCGTTACCCAGCTCTGATTGGCGACATTAGCGCTGCTGCACGGCATGTCTACGACTTGGGCCCCCTCTGACCGCGAGGTTGCGGTGGCGCAGTTGCCGGTATCCACGTTGACCAGGGACTGGTAGAAGCCCTGGGTGCCGTATACCCACTGCTCGTTGTAGTCATAGGCACGGCAGAAGTCCATTATGTAGGGCTGGCCGCGCATGTGGTTGCTGCTCGCGCAGGTGCCGGCGTAATCCGGGCTGGATGTAGCCAGCCTGAAGGTGCCGAAGGGTAGCGGAGCCGCCTGGGCGGGTGGTACGGTGACGCCGGCCGTCAGACCGGCTATTCCCCCCGCGAGGATAAGCGCGCGGAAAACACGCGGTATTCGGATCATCGGAGATCCTCCCCCTTCTATCGGTGCGGAGCACGCATGGCATCCATGGCCAGATATACGTCCGCATGATGGAAGCTAGACGAGTTTCCGGGAATTGTCAACGGGTTCAGATATGCCTATAAATGATCTCAAGGAGGTGTATTGTTACGGAGTTGTAAATCGCGACCTGGATTTGCACCGCGCCATACCGCCGCCAAAACTAAAACCCCCTATTAAGACGAACGAGCTCGCGCTAAAGCGCGCTCACCTCCCAGCCTGGCTGAGCCTGGCCGACCCACATCTAGCCGCGTCGATCGCGGCCGCCTACCGTGAGATGTACGGGTCCGTTGCGCCGGGGGATCGAGGAAGGTTGGGTGGGGGGAACCACAGACGTTCGTTGTAGGGCCGGCACCCATCTCTGCCTCGGCACGCACCTGGCCCGGCTGGAGATCCGCGTCATGTTCGAGGAACTACTGCGGCGGATGCCGGACTGGGAACTGGTCGACGCGAGCGAACCGCGGATCGTGCGGGCCACTTTCACCCGTGCCTTCGACCGGGTCCGGATCCGGTTCTCTTGATCTTGACTTCCATGGAATATGGGAAGAGGCTGGTGAATGTTGACGGGATATCGTGGCGCGTGCCATCTTCGGAAAGGAATGTCTTCCTCCTTTTCATGCCCAGGATTAGCGGCGGAGGCCTTTTCCTATGACATATAGCGACAACCTCAGCAAGGTAATCGACGAGGTCATAGCCCCGGCGGCACGGCAGGTGGACCGGGAGGGCAAGTTTCCCCGGGAGGGGCTCGACGCGCTCGGGAATGCCGGGATACTCGGACTGACCGTGGCCGCCGAGCACGGCGGTGGCGGCAAGGGACTGGCCGAAGCGGCCGATGCCGTGCAACAGGTCGGCCGCGCGTGCGGGTCGACGGCGATGGTCCTGATGATGCACTACGCCGCGACCGCGGTGCTGGCCGCTCACGGACCCGGCTCGGTGCTCAGCGACATCGCGGCCGGCCGCCACCTCAGCACGCTGGCCTTCTCCGAGGTCGGTTCGCGCAGCCACTTCTGGGCGCCGGTAAGCACGGCCGAGGTCGACGGCGACACCGTCACGCTGAATGCGCGCAAGAGCTGGGTGACCTCCGCGGGCCAGGCCGACAGCTATGTCTGGTCGAGCCGGCCGGTCGCCGCGGACGGCATGATGACCCTGTGGCTGGTGCCGTCGGACTCGGCGGGGCTCAGCATCCCAGCCCCCTTCGACGGGCTCGGGCTGCGCGGCAACGCGTCGAGCCCGGTGTCGGCGGCATCGGTACGGGTCGGCGCTGACGCCCGGCTTGGCGACGACGGGGCGGGGCTCGATGTCGCGTTCGCGACCGCGCTGCCGTTCTTCCTGATCCTCAACGCCGCGGCAAGCGTGGGGCTGATGGAAGCTGTCATAGCCGCGACTGCCGGGCACCTGGTGGAGACCAGGCTCGAGCACCTGAAGCAGACGCTGGCCGATCAGCCGTCGGCACGGGCGGGGCTGGCCAGGATGCGGATCACCGCCGACTCCGTAGGGGTGTTGCTTGATGACGCCATAGCGGCGCTCGGTTCGGGACGGGCCGATGCGCAGCTTCGGCTGCTGGAGGTGAAGGCCGCCGCCGCCGAGGCGTCGATCCAGGTCACCGACCTGGCCATGACCGTGTGCGGCGGGTCCGCGTTCCGTACCGATCTGGGCATCGAGCGCAGGTTCCGCGACGCGCGCGCCGCGCGAGTCATGGCACCGACCACCGAAGCGCTGCACGATTTCATCGGGCGGGCGCTATGCGGGCTTCCGCTCATGTGAAAGGAGCGCACGGATGACACTGGTCATGGGAGCGGTCGCTTACGACCCGAAGGTAGTGACTATCTGGGACGGATTCCGCCGGCATCTCGCCGATCGCGGTCTGCCATTTGATTTCGTCCTGTATTCCCACTACGAGCGGCAAGCCGCGGACCTCGTCAACGGCCGGATCGACGCGGCCTGGAATTCGCCGCTGGCCTGGGTCAGGGCCAGACGGCTGGCAGCCGCACGCGGCGCGAGCCTGGAAGCACTGGTCATGCGGGACACCGACCGGGACCTGAGATCGCTGATCGTCGTGCGTGCCGACTCAGGCATCGAGAACCTGCAAGACCTGACGGAACGCACGATCGCGACCGGGGCGATCGACTCACCGCAGGCCAACCTGCTACCGATGTCGCTGCTGCGCAGGCACGGCCTGGTGCCCGGCAAGAACCTGACCGTCCGCCGCTTCGACGTCGGCGTCGGGCTACACGGCGATCACATAGGCGGCGAGCGGGACGCCGCACGCGCGCTGATGGCCGGCGCAGCCGACGCAGCCTGCATGATCGACGCCAACCACTTGCTGTTCGCCCGCGAGGGCGTCCTGCCGACAGGTTCTACCCGCATCATCGGCGAGACTGAGCAATACGATCACTGCAACATGACCATCGGTCCTTCGGCCGACGCCGGCGAGGTGGCCCTGTTCAAGGAACTGCTGCTCGCCATGTCCTACGACGACGCGGCGCTGCGACCGCTGCTGGACCTCGAGGGGCTCAAGCTGTGGTGTCCGGGTCGCACCACCGGATACTCCGCACTGGAGACAGCGGTGGATGAGATCGGGTTCTACGGGAGTGATGGTGATGTCCGCGCCGACGGCTATCGACCTTGAGGACCTCGGCCTGGAGGCCGGCGGCTACCTGCTGGTGCAGCGTGCGCTGCGTGACCTTCCGGTCGGCGGCCGGCTGACCGTCCGGGGCAGGGACGCGGCGCTGCGGGTCCACCTGGCGGCGTGGAGCCGGTCCCAGGGGCACCAAGCCGATCTGGCCGGCGCAGAGCCCGTCGTGGTCAAGGGTTCAGCGTCCAGCGCCCGGTGGAACCGGGCGGAGCGGGCCGGGCAGCCGGGGCCGGACGGTGTGGTGGAACACGCCGAAGTGCGGTGGGGGCTGGCCATGCGTGGCGCACTGGTGGAGGAGGGCGGCCCTCCGCTGCGCGTCGACCTGGTCGACAAGGACGTGGTATGGGCCGACGCCGCCCGCCAGCTGTACCTCAACGGCACCGCGCGGCAATGGAACCCGGCGACAGAAGTGCACTGGGACGATGCGTTCTACCTGCCGCCCGAGATCGAAGGGGCCGTCGTCCAGGTGATGACGTACCTGGTCGAAAACGAGTATGCGGCGCTCCAGATCCCGGCCAGGTTCATCGCCCGGCTGCATCCGCACTACCGGGAAGTGATACAGGTCCTCGCCATCCAGGTCGCGGACGAGGCACGCCACGTCGAGGTGTTCACGCGGCGCGCGACGCTTCGCTCCGATGAGGTTGGAGTGTCCGGAGCAGGCGGCCGGGCGTCGCTACAGACCCTGCTGGACGAACCCGACTTCAGCCTCGCGGCCTTCCTGCTGTCCGTGCTGGGCGAAGGCAGCTTCCTCGACCTGCTGGCCTTCATCGCCTCCCACGCACCGGACCGGGTCACCCGCGAGGTGGCCAGCCTTTCGCTGCGCGACGAGCGGCGGCATGTGGCGTTCGGGATGGCCCACCTCAGGCAGGCCGTGGACGCCGACCGGTCGATGCTGGGCAGGCTGCGGATGGCGGCGGAGCGACGGCATGACGCGCTGGCCAGCACGGCGGGCCTGAACCAGGACGTGTACGACTCGCTGGTGGTCCTGGCGTCGCACGCCTGGAAGCCGACGTCGATAGCCACCGGCTGGCAAGCCGTCCAGGACCTGCAACGAGACATGGACCAGGGCCGCCAGCGGCGGCTCACCCAGCTGGGCTTCCCGGGCGACGAGGCAGCGGAGCTGTCCGCCCTGCACACACGGAACTTTATGTAGCCGTTCAGAGGGGGCCAACATGAGTGAAGCCGACGTTCTCAGGGAATGGACGGCGGACGCGGTGGATCGCACCTTGCAGCTGATCGCCGATCTGGACGAAGACCAGCTGACCGGCCCCCTGCTGCCGACTGTGAATCCACTGCTGTGGGAGATCGCGCACCTGGCGTGGTTCCAGGAGAAGTTCGTGCTCCGGCAGGCGTGCGGCCGCGATCCCATCCTGTCCTACGGGGATGCCCTGTACGATTCGGGCGCGATTCCGCATGACACGCGGTGGCGCCTCAGCTTGCCTTCGCTCAAGGGAACCACGGACTATATACGGACGGTCGCGGATCGTGTTACCGAGGAACTGGGCCAACCCGGAGTTACCGATGTAATCCAGCACTTCACCAGGTACACGATTCATCACTACGATGTTCATACCGAGGCGCTCACTTATACCCGGCAAACGCTTGGATACCCGCTGCCGGTGTTCCCCGGGCTGAGCGGGACCTGGCCGCATAACGCTAATACGACCGGAGCCGTTTCCGTTTCCGGTGACGTAAGCATCGCCGGCGGAGAATTCTTGCTGGGCGCCGCGAGGTCGGACCCATTTGTCTACGACAACGAGAAGTGGGCGCACCGGATCATGGTCGCGCCATTCGCAATGTCAAGGACCGCGACGACACAGGCGGAGTTCGCGGCCTTCGTGGCGGACGGCGGCTACGCCGACACCCGGCTGTGGGCGGACGCTGGCGCGTGGCTCGCTGCTACCGGCGCCACGCAGCCGGTCTACTGGCGGCGCAGCCCTGACGGCTGGCAGCGGCGGCACTTCGACACGTGGCTGGACCTCGAACCGGATCTTCCGGTGTGCCATGTGTCCTGGTGGGAGGCTGACGCCTACTGCCGGTGGGCGGGACGCCGGCTGCCGACCGAGGCTGAATGGGAGTATGCCGCTACCGGTGGCGCGTGGCCGAAGTCCGTCTATCCGTGGGGGGACAGTTATTCGCGGGGGGACGGCGAGCCCGGCGCCGATCAGGCGGCGACCGACTGGCGTCCGGCCGGACCGGTGCCAGTCAGCGCGTGCGCGTCAGGAGACAGCCCAGTCGGCTGCCGCCAGATGATCGGGAACGTGTGGGAGTGGACGGCGAGCGACTTCGTCGCTTACCCGAACTTCGAGCGGGACGCGTACTGGGAGAACTCCGAGCAGTTCTTCGGCTCGCGCAAGGTGCTGCGGGGCGGGGCGTGGGCGACCCGGGGGCGGTTCATGCGGTCGACCATGCGCAACTACTTCACCCCGGATCGACGCGACGTGCTGGCGGGATTCCGCACCTGCGCGGTGACGTGAGGTGATCCTGGTCGTCACGCCGACCCCGCCGGACAGCCCGAACGGGAACGGGGTGACGGCGCGGCGCTGGGCGGGCATCCTGCGCGATCTGGGATATCGGGCCGAGCTCGCTCGGGAATACCGTTCCGGGGACTATGACCTGCTCGTCGCGCTGCACGCGGTGAAGAGCGCCGCGGCGGTGCGTGCCTTCCACGCCGACCATCCGGCCGCCCCCGTGGTGATCGCGCTCACCGGCACAGACCTGTATCCGGATCTGGAGACAACCGGAGTAGATCCGGCCGTGCTGGCGCTCGCCGACCGCCTCGTCGTGCTCCAGCCGAACGGCGCCGAGCAGGTGCCGGCGCAGATGCGGGACCGCGTTCGGGTCATCTATCAGGCGCTGACGATTCCTGCTGGTTCTGCCGCGCATGCGCCGCCCGACCCGGACTGCTTCGAGGTGGCGTTTCTCGCGCACCTGCGGCCGGTCAAGGACCCGTTGCTGCTCGCGGCGGCCATGCGGCACCTGCCGGCCTCGTCACGGATCCGGGTCACGCACGCCGGTGAGGCCCGCGATCCGGCCCTGGCCAGCGAGGCGAAGGCCGCGTCGGACAGCTCCGCGGCCGAAGGGCGTTACCACTGGGTCGGCCCGCTGCCGCGGGACGAGGCCCTGCGAGTGCTCGCCCGTAGCCGGCTGCTGGCCGTCACCTCGGCGCACGAGGGTGGCGCCAATGTGGTGACCGAGGCCATCGCGCTCGGCGTGCCAGTGATCTCGTCGCGGATCCCCGGGTCGACCGGGCTGCTCGGCGCCGACTACCCGGGCTACTTCCGGCCCGGTGATTCGGCCGATCTCGCCCGCGTTCTGCTCGCGGCGGAACAGGATCGTGAGTTCTACCAGTCGCTGTGCGAACGGTGTGCGGCGTTGCGCGATCTCGCCGACCCGGCGCGCGAGCGCGCGGCCTGGGCGGCCCTGCTCAGCGAGCTCACGCTATGACCGTGATGCGTCCGCGCGGCCCGTCGACGACCCGGCCTATCTCAACGGCGGGAAGTCCGCGGCCGGTCAGGTCTTCCAGCAGGGAGTCAGCCACGGATGCATCGGCCGACAGCAGCAGGCCACCGGAAGTCTGTGCGTCGTGCAGCAGGACGACGACCTCCTCCGGTATCCCTTCATCCACCGCGACCGCGGAGCTGAGCCGGTCCAGGTTGGCGCGCGTCCCGCCGGAGACGAAGCCCTGGCGCGTGAGTTCCTCGGCGCCAGGCAGCATCGGCACCCGGCCGGCCGCCACCTCGGCCGCGGCACCGCTGGCGGACAGCATGCGGTGGAGGTGACCGAGGAGCCCGAACCCCGTGACGTCGGTGGCCGCCCGCACTCCCGCTTCCAGCGCCGCCTCACTGGCGCTCGCGTTGAGCGAAGTCATAGACGCCACGGCAGCCCGCAATGACACGACGACTGTGCTGGATTGGCCTGGGCCTACGGCCGCGGCGCCGCCCCGTTTCAGGGCCGTCGTCACCACGCCGGTGCCGAGCGGCTTGGTAAGGATAAGACGGTCGCCGGGCGTGGCGCGGTCGATCGTCATCAGCCGGTCCGGATCGGCCATACCGACCACGGCCATCCCGTATTTCGGGACCGGATCGTCGATGGTGTGACCGCCCGCCACTATGCAGCCCGCCACGCTCGCCGCCTCGGCGGCACCGCGCAGGACATCGGCCAGGATGGTGAGCGGCAGGCCCTCCCCCGGCCAGGCGGCCAGGTTCACCGCGATCACCGGCCGGCCACCCATGGCGTACACGTCCGACATCGCGTTGACGGCCGCGATCCTGCCCCAGTCGCCTGGATCATCGACGATCGGCGTGAAGAAATCCGTGGTCAAGACCAGGGCCTGACCACCGTCAAGCCGGTACACCGCGGCGTCGTCCCCCTCCAGGGCGCCGACCAGCAGGTCTCCGGAGGCCGGGGCAACGTCGCCGAGCGAGCTGAACAACTGCTCGAGCTTGGCGAGCGGTAGCTTGCAAGCGCATCCGGCGCCTGGTGACAGGGAAGTCAGCCGGGGAAGCTGCGCCGCTGGTGTGGCCATCACCAGAACCTCCGATAATCCATGGAATTCAGGATAAGTATTACCTTAGCCGCCTCAGGCCGACTTCCGCGTCGTCGGCCTTCCCTCGATCCGCCACTCGAGCATGCCGCCTGCCATCCGCCGGGCTGGCCGCCCCTTCGCCCGCAGCAGCCGGACAGCGTCATACGCGAGCACGCAGTACTCCCCGCGGCAATAGGCGACCACTTCGATGTCGCCGGGTAGCTCCCGCACCTTGCCGGCCAACTCCGCCAGCGGTACGGAAACCGCCCCCTCGATGTGGGCCGCCGCGAATTCCTCTTCCGGCCGCACGTCAACCAGGAAGACGGTACCGGACCGGATCCGGTCGCACAGCTCTTCGCGGCCCACCGGCTCCAGATCGTCTTCCCCCAGGAAATCCCTGGCGGCGCGCTCGGTCTCGGCCAGGTGACGCCGGCTCACCTCGCGAATGCCCGTATACAAGCGGGCCACGTCGTCGCCCGCCAGGCGGTAGTAGATCCGGGTGCCGTCTTTCCGGCTGGTCACCAGGCCGCCGTGCCGCAGGGTCTGCAGGTGCGCCGAGGCGGTGGTCAGCTTCAGCCCCGTGGCTTGCGCGAGGACCTCCACGGTCCGCTCACCCTGAGCGAGCACGTCAAGCAAGTCCATGCGCTTGGCGCTCGCGAGCGATCTGGCCACGAGGGCGAACTGCTCGAACAGCGCTTCTTTGAGATCTGCCCTGCTCATCCCTTCAGTGTCTCATGCACGTCTGTCGCGGCCGTGTCGTCAGTTGCCGGGGCCTCCGCGGCAGGACTGGCCTCCGCGGCGGGGGTGGGCCGCGACCACTGCTTGAGCTCGACCTGCGGGATCAGCCAGGAGGCGAGGAAGGCCAGCGCGGCGATCGGCACCGCGATGAGGAACACGGTCTGGATGGACTGCGCGTAGCCGGCCACGAAACCCGCGTGTACCGCGGCGGGCAGGTGGCTGAGCAGCGCCGGCGTCGCATCCGAGCTGCTGAAACCGGCGGGCAGCCGCACCCCGTGCAGGTGACTGGCCAGGTTGCCGACCAGCACGTTGGAGAAGATCGCGCCGAAGATCGCGGTGCCGAACGAGCCGCCGATCGACCGGAAGAACGTGGCGCCAGAGGTCGCGACACCGAGTTCGCTGTGCGGCACGCCGTTCTGCACGATGATCACCAGCACCTGCATGACACCCCCGATGCCCATGCCGAGCACCAGCATGTAGACCGCGTCGGTGAACGTCGACGAGCCCACGCCCATCAGCGACAGCAGGAACATGCCGAGGGTCATCACCGCCGAGCCGGCGATCGGGAAGAACCGGTACTTACCGGTCTTGGCGATGATCTGGCCGGACCCGATCGAGACCAGCAGCAACCCGGCCATCAGCGGCAGCAGGTACACCCCGGAGAGCGTCGGCGAGATGCCGCGGACGACCTGGAAGAACGCCGGCAGGTAGGTGATCGCGCCGAACATCGCGAAGCCGACGATGAAACCGACCAGGCTGGTCACCGAGAAGGTGCGCAGCTTGAACAGGTGCAGCGGGATAATCGGTTCCGCGGCCCGCCGCTCGACCAGGACGAACAGGGCGACCAGCAGCGCGCCGGCCACGCCGAGGATGTAGATGGGGGTGGACCGCCACGGGTAGGTCGTGCCGCCCAGGCTGGTCAGCAGGATCAGCGAGGTCGCGGCCAGCGACAGCACCGCGGTGCCCAGATAGTCGATCTTGTGGTGCACCCGGCGCAGGTGGCCCGGCACCTGGCTGGCCACCACGGCCAGCGCGATCACGCCGATCGGCACGTTGATGTAGAAAATCCAGCGCCAGGACAGGTTGTCCACGAAAACCCCGCCCAGCAGCGGGCCGATCACACTGGCAACGCCGAAGACCGCGCCGAACAGGCCCACATACCGGCCCCGTTCCCGCGGGGAGACGATGTCGCCCACGATGGCCTGCGCGCCGACCATGAGGCCGCCGCTGCCCAGGCCCTGGACCGCGCGGAACGCGATCAGCATGACCATGGAACTGCTGAGGCCGGACAGGATCGACCCGATCAGGAAGATCACGATCGAGGCTTGGAAGAAGACCTTCCGCCCGTACTGGTCACCGAGCTTGCCCCATAGCGGGGTCGACACCGTCGTGGCCAGCAGGTAGGCGGTGATCACCCAGGCGATATGGGAACCGCCCTTGAGGTCACCGACGATCGTGGGCAGAGCCGTGGACACGATCGTCTGGTCGAGCGCGGCGAGCAGCATGCCGAGCATGAGCGCGCCGATGATCAGCAGGATCCGGCGGCGGTTAAGCCCAGGCAGGGCGCCGCTTTCCTGGTTTCCGGCAATGGCGGTTGCCATCAGAGATCGTCCTTTCTGTCCGCCACGTTCCCCGTGACTTGACGCAATTCGCACCGCTCCGGCAGCCCGTCAGCGAGCGCCTGGAACGAGAGGTCTATGAGTCGTGCGAGCGGTATCGAACCGCCGGAGCTGGCCCAGTACGAGAGGCTGGCGCGGAAGGTGCCGGTGGCCACGGCGCACAGCAGCCCCGGATAGGGATCTCGCTCCGGGTCGGTTCCGAGCCGCTCGGCCAGCGCTTCGGTGACGGTCCGCTCGATCATCGTCATCCGTGCCGCGTGGGACGCACGCAGCTGCGGATCGGCGCGGGCCACCTTCATCCGGCGCAGCCAGTCAGCCGGATCACCGCCAAGGTCCCTGAGGTCGTCGACGACGGCTTCGGCGCCGCTGACCATGACTGCGCGCAGCACGTCGAGGGCGGGCTCGCCAGGTGAATCGTGGATGATGCGTTCGCGCATCTCGGCCCAGCGAGAGGCGTCGGAGTCGAAGAGCGCCGCTTCCTTCGTCGGGAAGTAGTTGAAGAACGTGCGCGGTGAGACGTCCGCCGCTTCTGCGATGTCCTCCACGGTGACGTTGGCGAAGCCACGCTCGGCAACCAGATCGAGCGCCGTCCGGCGGAGCAGCCGCCGGGTGGCGAGCTTCTTGCGCTCGCGCAGCGAAGCGCGTTGTGCCTCGTGATCCGCGGTCTGCGCGGTCTCGGCGAGTGTCATGGCGCGCTCCCAGCGATTGCATGAGATGAAATCTTGCACAGAGTGCATCGTTACAGGGGATGCAACGAAGCGGGGCCGGATGATATTCCCAGGCCACCCCCCCACCGCGCACGCGGGACACAGACATGCGTGGACTGGACCGCGCTCCCGTGACCCCGTGGTTGTGACATTCATGGGGTCTGGTGCCCATGGTTGTGACATGGGTGTGGCTCCTCCAGAGTGAGCAGCATGCCGATGGTGCCATCGGTGTCGCTCAAACCGATCAGTAGCGCTATTAGAGCGTGCCCGATGGTGCCATCGGTGCCGCTGGCCAGGAGCAGCACCTGACTGTCCCTTTAAGGGAGCCACACCCTTGTGACATTCACGGGGTTGGTGCCGCGATTAGCGTGCGGACAGCCGTTGCGCGATCACGTTTCCGTGCTGTGTGAACGTTCCGGAATAACGCGCGTTTACGGCATCTCGGACATATCGTCTTCGCTACATGCGCTGGTGGTCAGCCTGGTTAACTACGCGAATCGTCACATAGCGGGCCGACGGACAGCCATTTTGTGGAAGAACAGCCATTTTGTGGAAGATAGGAGCCATGCGGAAGAAAAGGTAGCGGGAACCAGCGCCCCTTCTTCCGCGGAGCTCTTTTCTTCCACGTCATCCATGCCGAGCGCGGTCCGTATAAGGGGCCATATCCCCGCAAAGCCGACGACCGCTCACTACGCCGCGAGCTTTGAATCATCGGAAACACCACCGGCGCGCCGCCGGGCTGCCCTACGCCGGGGCCGCCGCCAGCGCCACCTCGATCACCAACGTATGGAGCGGGACGACAGCGCGCTGAGGTCCGGCGCTCGAGGCGCTCAGGGGCTGCCGCCCATGCGGTTCATCAGCTCACCGCGGGAGATGCCGTGCCGGGTGCCGAACTCGATGACCTGCTCCTCGGAAGCCTGATCGGGCAGCAGGTGCGCCGCCTCCTCGGCTGCCTCGTCATAACCGAGGTGCCGGAGCAGGTCAATGAGCTCTTGCTTGTCGTATGCCATAGCGCTGCTCATCTTAACCGCAGCATCATGTGACTTACCCCACAAGGAACGCGGGGGCCGAGAAAAATCCCAGGGTAACAGCGCATCGCTCTGCGTAAACGTACGAATATCCACATAATTGTTCTCACTATTTGAGAATCCAACATCCGTCGTCGGATACCCGGACGTTTATTGATGGTTTCTGGGGTTACCTGTCGCAGGTCAATCATCGTCAATGAAAGGAAATCATGAAGGTACCCCACCTGCGGATTGCTTGTGTTACTGCAGCTACGGCGGCTATGGCGGTAGGCCTGTCCGCCGCCGCCGCCGACGCCGCGTCGGCGAGCGCGGTGCATACGTCGCGCGCGGTCGCGTCAGCACCCGCCGCCGCGCCCGGCACCATCACCTCCACAGTGACCGGTACGTTCAAGAACGCCGATGGCACCGGCACCTTCGCCGGGACGTTCATGCCGCAGAAGTTCAACGTGGTCAACGGCGTCCTGCAAGCCACCGGTCTGCTTAAAGGCACGCTCACCAACGCCAACGGCACGAAACTCGGCACGGTGAGCCGGACCGCGACCATTCCGGTCAGCACCCATACGGCCGCCAATGCCGCCCCGGGTGCGTGCAACATCCTCAATCTGACCCTCGGGCCGCTGAACCTCAATCTGCTGGGCCTGGTGGTAACGCTCAACCAGGTTCACCTGACCATTACGGCGGTTCCCGGAGCGGGCAACCTGCTCGGTAACCTGCTGTGCGCGGTCGCCGGCCTGCTGAATGGCGGCGGCAGCCTCAGCCAGATCGCGACGCTGCTCAATGCCATTCTGGCCGCGCTCTAGTCCATTGTGACTGCGCGCCAAGCCCGGCGGTAATCTGTGGCCGCGGCCCCGAGCGGGTCGCGGCCACAAACCGGGCTGGGCAGGAAGGTATCAGGGGAGATACCACCGCCGTTCGGGATAAAGGTCCTTAATATGAACGGCGGTGGTTTTAACTCGGGAGGGCGGCTGTACACCTCGAGATCGGTGGCCTTGACGCTGAGCCACACCTGACCGCCGGGCCCCAGCGAGAGCTCCGATACGGCGGCCGGGGTGACGTCGGCCAGCGCGGACGGCTTGCCGCGCAGGTCGAGACGGACCCGGTCGGCGAGCATGGTCAGGCCGGCGATCTCGGCGGCCCAGACGTTGCGGGCGCTGGTGGCATGCGGGGGGCCGGTGCTGACCACGATGGCCGACGGGCGGACGGCGATCAGGACTTCGCCGTGACAGTCGTGATCAGGGACGGTGAAGGTCCCGCCGCCGGCCAGCGTGACCTCGGGGCCGTCGGCGTGCCCCCGGTAGAGGTTCAGTCCGACCAGCTTGGCGACGTATTCGGTGGCGGGCCGGCGGGCGACCTGGGCGGGCGTGCCGTCCTGGACGATGCGGCCGTCTTCGAGGACCAGGAGCCGGTCGGCGAGCACGAGTGCCTCCAGCGGATCGTGGGTGACCAGCAGGCATGGCCCGGCGAAGTCGGTCAGATGCCGGCGCAGCTCGGCCTGCACATCCAGCCGCGTGCGAGCGTCAAGAGCGGCCAGCGGTTCGTCGAGCAGCAGCAGTGACGGCTCGCCGGCCAGGGCGCGGGCGAGCGCGACCCGCTGCGCCTGGCCGCCCGACAGCTCGGCGGGTTTGCGGCCAGCCAGGTCGGCGATGCCGAACCGGCCGAGCCAATGGCGGGTGGCCGCTCTGGCCGCGGCCTTGCCCAGGCCGCGAGCCCGTGGCGAGAACGCGACGTTGTCCGCCACGGTCAGATGCGGGAACAGCCGGTAGTCCTGGAACACATACCCGGCCGGCCGGTGCGCGGCGTCGATGAACAGTCCGGCGGCCGCGTCATCGATGACCTGCCCGTCGAGGATCAGGCGGCCGTCCGCGACCGGCGTGAGGCCGGCCAGCGCACGCAGCAGGGTGGTCTTGCCCGCCCCGTTGGGCCCGAGGATCCCGAGCACCTGGCCCGCCGGCACCGTGAACGCGACGGACAGCGTGAAGCCGCCGCGCCTGACGGTCGCGTCGACGTCCAGGCCTTCGTTGCCGGTCGGCAGCGTCACTGGACGGCCCTGATCACTGGACGGCGCTGCCGCGCAGCCAGCGATCCCGCAGCGACACCAGGACCGCGACGGAGACCAGAAGCAACACCAGGCTGAGCGCGATCGCGGCGTCAGGATCGTTCTCCAGCGCGTAGTAGACCGCGATGGGCATGGTCTCGGTGCGGCCGGGGAAACTCCCCGCGAACGTGATCGTCGCGCCGAACTCGCCCAGCGCCCGAGCCCAGCACAGCACCGCGCCGGCTCCCAGGGAAGGGGCGATCAGCGGCACGGTGATCCGGCGGAACACCGTCATCCGGCCGGCGCCGAGCGTCGCCGCGGCTTCTTCGAACCCCTGATCGGCTGACCGCAACGCCCCTTCGACGGTGATGACAAGGAACGGCATCGCGACGAACGTCTGAGCCATCACCACCGCCAGCGGGGAGAACGGGATGGTGAGGTTCAGCCACGAGTTCAGGTAACGGCCGATGAAGCCGGTCCGCCCGAAGGCCAGCAGCAGCGCCACCCCGCCGACCACCGGCGGCAGCACCAGCGGCAGCGTGACCAGCGCCCGCAGCAGCCGCTGCCCGGGGAAGCTGGTCCGGGCCAGCACCCACGCGAGCGGCACGCCCAGCACCAGGCTGATACCCGTGGTCACCGTCGCCGTCCACAGGGACAGCCACAGGGCCTGTACCGCGTCGGACCCGGAAAGGACCGGTCCGAGCCTGCGCCACGGGGCGCGGATCACCAGCCCGACCAGCGGCAGCACCAGGAACGCGACCGCGACCAGCGCCGGGACCAGGAGCGGGCCCGGCACCGACCGCGGGCTCCTGCCACCGCGGTCGGCGCGGCGGACCCGGTCCCGGGCGCTCAGCCGCGACGGTGAACCGACGATGTCCACTGGCCCGGTCCGGGCAGGGTCACTTTTACGGCTTCTTTCACGGCTTCTCGAACTTGTCCGCGGTCAGCACGGCCTGGCCGGCCGGGGACAGGACATAGGCGACGAACGCCTGCGCGAGCGACATGTTGCCGCTCTTGCTGACCGGGGCGATCGGGTACTCGGTCGAGGCGTTCACGCCCGCCGGGATCGGTATGCCCATGACCTTGGCCTTGGCGGCGTTGACGTCGGTCACGTAGACCACGCCCGCGTCGACGTTGCCCAGTTCCACCTGGGTCAGTACCGACTTCACATCCGGCTGGAGCGTGACCGGCTTGACGGTGATCTTCGCGTTGCCGAACACCTTCGCGGCGGTGGCCCCGCACGGCACCTGCGGCTGGCACAGCGCCACCTTAACCGACGACTTGGCCAGGTCATTGACCGAGGTTACGTGGGCCGGGTTGGACGGCGGCACGGCGACCTCCATCACGTTCTTCACGAAGTCCACCGGGCTGGACGCGTCGCCGGCCGTCACGATCTGCTGCATGTTCTTCGGCGCGGCGGACGCGAACACATCGGCCGGCGCTCCGTTGATGATCTGGGTCGCCAGCGTCGAACTCGCGCCGAAGCTGAACGTCACCTTCACGCCAGGGTGCGCCGCCTCGAACTGCTTGCCGATCGTGGTGAACGCCTCCTGAAGCGAGGCCGCGGCGAACACCGTGATGGATCCGGACAACGACGCGGACGCTGACGCGGTGGGACTGCTCGCGCTTCCCGTGCTGGATGAGCTTCCCGCGCTCGCTGGGGTACTGCTGGTGCTCGATGAGCAGGCGGCCAGGGAAGACGCGGTGATGCCCGCGATCGCGGCGGCGGTAAGGGTAAAGGCGATATGGCGCACTTATCGGCTCCTCGGGATTTCGACGGAAACGTTCGTGGACTTCACGGCGGCGACGGCCAGCATGCCCGGCTCCAGGCCGAGCTCATCGGCGGCCTCCCGGCTCAGCAGTGACACGAACCGGTGCGGGCCGGACTGGATCTCCACCTGCGCCATCACCGTGTCACGGACCACGCGCGTGACCAGGCCGACGAACCGGTTCCGCAGCGACTGGGCGGCTGTCGCCCCGTCGCCGGGCAGCGCCGCCGTCTCGGCGCGTTCCTGCGCGAACCTCGCCAGCGCCGCCCCGTCCACGGCCAGCCGACCGGACCCGTCCGTGACCGGCTGGATCCTCCCGGCCTCGGCCCAGCGGCGCATGGTGTCTGAGCTGACGCCAAGCAGCGCGGCGGCTTCTTTGATCCGGAACGTGGGCACGTCGCGACTGTAACGCACCTGCGGCTGATATGGCAGCGCAGGGGACGCATCTGCCTCAATTTCCGGCGTTTTATTGGCGCAATTATTGCTCCCTGACCTGCCCCCTTTGCATGATGAAGGCATGGTCGCTCCTTCGACGCCGCTCCCGGATCGGGCTTCGGGGTACATCACCGAGACCCGGGCGTTCTTCTCAGCCCGCGCCGCCACCTGGGACACCAAGTTCGGCGACGACCTGCCGGCCTACGCCGCCGCCATCACGCAGGCCGGCCTCCCCCGCGGCGGCGTGGTCCTCGACGTGGGCTGCGGTACCGGCCGGGCCCTGCCCGCGCTGCGCCAGGCCGTGGGCCAGCACGGCAAGGTCATCGCCGTCGACCTGACCCCAGAAATGCTCCAGCAGGCCCGCGGCCGCGGCCGGGCCGACGCCGCGGACGCCGCGCTCGTCCTGGGCGACGCGCGCCGGCTGCCCTTCGCGGAGGCGTCGGGCGACGCGGTTTTCGCCGCCGGGCTGATCATGCACCTGCCCGACATCGAGAGCGGGCTGCGCGATCTCGCCCGGATCACCCGCCCCGGCGGCCTGCTCATCTTGTTCCACCCCTCCGGCCGCGCCGCGCTCGCCGCCCGCCACGGCCGGGTGCTTGGCGGCGGCGAACCGCTCGACCGCGTTCCGCTGGAGCAGATGACCCGGTGCACCGGGTGGGAGCTGAGCGTCTATGACGACGCGACCCACCGCTTCTTCGCCGTAGCGGTCCGCCGATAGCTCGTCTGAGGAGTAGTCGCGGGCCTGAGGAGCAGTCGCTCTTCTGGGGACTACGCGCCCTGACCCATGCCGGTGAATTAAGCCCGCCTGGCCAGCCGCCACTGGCTCGCGATGCCACGGCTGGCGCGGTGGAATTACGCTTCGTGGTGACTTTGTAGTACCGGGTGCGCGCGCCAAAATAACGTGCGTTTGCGGCATTTTGGGCATGTCGTCTTTGCTAGAGTGCGCTGAACAGCCTGGGTGAACTATGCATACCGATACATAGCGGACACATGAGCATCCTTCAGTGGGAAGAAAAGAGCCCTTTGGAAGAAAAGGTGCCGGAAACCGGCGCCCTAGCCTCCGCGAAGCCCTTTTCTTCCACGTCGTCCACCGCAGCTGCCGTCACATAACGGCCATATCAGGACAAAATCGGCACCCGCCACGACACGCCGCAGACTCGATTTGTTTTGGAACGCGCACAGGGGCGGTAATTCCCGCCGCGGCCCCAAGCCGGCCGAGCGCAGCGAGGCCTTGGCGCGGAGGGAAACACCGTCATTCGTAGAGTGACATCCGGCCCGATGCGGCCTCGCGCCACAATTCCGGAAGATCCGTCTCGGACAAGGCGCCCCAGTCGGGGGTATTCTCCACCAGCACCCGGCCGAGAGACCTGCCGAGGGTGGTGAGTGCGTTACCGGCGGCGGCTCGCGCACGGTCGTATCCGGCCAGAACGGAAGCCCACTCGGCGGCTGAATGGCAGCCGGACTCGAGCGCGAGCGCGTCCTCCAGCGCCTTGACCGCACCGCTTCCGGTGTGCGGCCGAGCCGTGGTGCCGGCGTCTCCGGCGAGCGCCAGGCGCCCCGATACATACTGTGGGGCGATCACGTCGAAGATAGGCTGGACCGAGATCCGCTCCGCGGGCGTCCGCCCGACGACATCGGCCCACAACGGCGGAAAGCCCCGGGTTACCGCGTCGCGCAAGGGAATCATCGTTGCCGTCGGCACCTGGCCGGGCGGGATGAGCGCGGGGTCGGTCATCGGCTGCGGCGGGCAGAGGTAGACGCCCCAGTTGACGAGCCGTCTCCCGGTGCGCAAGTGGTCAGGGATCAGGTAGATCATGGCATGCCCGCCGGGGAAGCAGACCATCATCGCACCGGGCTCCAGCGCGGCGGTCGCGCCGTCCGGCAGCAGACGCTCCGGATACGTGCCTCGCCACAGCCCATACCCGGGGAGGTGCGGAGACGATCCGGGCGCGACGCGCTGCCGGACCGCTGAGTTGTAGCCGTCTGCGCCGACGACAAGATCGAATCGCGTCCCGGCGGACGTGCCAGCCGAAACGGTCACGCCCATGTCATTCATGTCCTCGATGACGGCGATGACTCCGTCGCGGTAAACGGGGTCAGCCACCTGCTGCCGGAGAGAACGCCACAGAAGCGACCAGTTCGTGAAGCGAACCGGCAAGGGCTGCCGCCACAGGACGCGGCCAGCCGGGGTATCGCCGTCGCGGACGACGAACACGCGTTCCTCACCGGGCACGACCGGCAGCACCGGACTGACATACCCGGCCGCGATTAACGTCTCGATCATGGATGGCGGCATGCCGATGCCGAAGCCGCGATCGCGCAGGACGCCCTGGGTTCGCTCGAAAACAGTCACGTCGCAGCCAGCGCGAGCAAGCGCGATCGCCGCGGCACATCCGGCGATGCTGCCGCCGATCACCGCCACCCGGCTGCCCGCAATACCCATGGCTACGAGTTAACCGCGTGCACCTGACCAAAGAAAGGGCCGCGAGCAAAACACTCCGTGTTCCCTTCCGCTGTTGCTGATGGCCTGCCTGGCGGCTGCATCCTGGTCACAGCGGGCATAGAGCCAGGTGACCCGCGACGCTTGAGCTGAGTGCCGCCGTCACTGGCCGACGCGGCCATCGATCCGTTCCCGCAGCAGGTCGGCGTGGCCGCAGTGGCGAGCGTACTCCTCGATCATGTGCAGCAGCACCTCGCGCAGCGCGATGCTGCTGCCGTTCCGCATAGTGCCCCTGATGCCGAGGTCGGGAGAGTCGGCGACGAGTTTCTCGGCGAAGGCGACCTCCTCGCGCCAAGCCCGCCAGGCGTCTTCCACGACCGCCTGGTCGGCCACGGCGCCGAGCCAGTCAGCGTCCGGTGTGTCATCGGACCAGTACAGCGGGTTCGCATCGGCCCGCGCCATCACCCGCCGGAACCAGTGGCGTTCCACATCGGCCATGTGGCGGACGAGGCCGAGCAGGGACATCGTAGAGGGTGGCACCGACCGGCGGGCGAGCTGGGCCGGCTCGAGGCCGGCGCACTTCATCTCCATCGTCAGCCGGTAGTCGCGCAGGTAGGCAAGCAGCGTCGCCCGCTCGCCTTCCAGTTCCGCGCTCCCCATGGACCTTGGGTCCTGTGCCTCGTCCATCCACATGTCGGAGCCAGCTCCGACTGCGTTCCACCGTTCTGGCACAGCCTCGCGGGCGTTGTCTTCAGTCACCTGGGCACCTTGTCACGCCAGTGGAGGAACGGCCAACGCCTTTCGGCTCGCAGGCGTCCCGCGCCAGCGACGTGCGGCTGCTGACTCCAGCTGATCTTTACTCCGGGTCATAGTTCGGCGTGGGCCGAAGTATTAGCGCGCCAGAATCGGCGAATGCGTGCTGACCACATGGAGCCTAGGCCGACGGACCTCTACACCACGGATAGTGGTCCGAACCGGCTGGCGCTGGCCGCGGCGGCCGTGACGGTGGTGCTATGGGCGTCATCCTTCGTCGCGATCCGCAGCGCGGGTCACTGGTTTTCTCCCGGCGCACTGGCGCTGGGCAGGCTGCTGATCGGTGCGGCGGTGCTCGGCCTC
>JAFARZ010000407.1 GCA_019245115.1 Streptosporangiaceae bacterium
CCACCCCGCGCAACTCCAGTTCCCGGTACGCCTTCATCACCGTGTCCGGGTTCACCGCCAGCGTCCGGGTCACGTCCTTGATCCGCGGCAGCTGGTCGCCTTCCCGCAGGAAGCCGAGGCGCAGCGCGTAGTCGACCTGGTGCACGAGCTGCAGGTAGGTCGGCACCCCCGAGCCCCGGTCCAGGTAGAACACGATCGGCGACAGGCCGTCATCATCCGGTTTTACGGTAACCATGGTAAAACCATAAGAGTCGGGCGGCGGCCCGGTCAACCTCAGGCTGTGAGCGGAATGCGCGGCGCGGACCGTCCGTGGTGCCTGACCTCAGGTGAGCCAGTTCGGGCGCACCAGGCCGGTTTCGTAGGCCAGGACGACGAGCTGGGCCCGGTCTCGGACACCGAGCTTGGTCATGGCCCGGCTCACATGGGTGCGCACGGTGGCCGGGCTCATGTACAGCTTCCGGGCGATCTCGTCGTTGGTGAGGCCTTCGGCGACAAGCGCCATCACCTCACGCTCCCGCTGGGTGATCGCGTCGAGTTCGGCGGCCGGATGGGGTTCCTTGGCCCGGCTGGCGAACTCGGCGACCAGCCTGCGGGTCATGCTTGGTGAGATGAGCGAGTCACCTCGCGCCACTACCCGGACCGCCGTCGCGAGGTCGGCCGGCTCGGTGTCTTTCAGCAGGAACCCGCTCGCGCCGAAGCGCAGGGCGTCGAAGAGGTACTCGTCGAGCCCGAACGTGGTGAGGATGACGATGCGCACACCGGCGAGTTCCGGATCGGCGGCGATCTGGCGGGTGGCTTCCAGCCCGTCGAGTCCGGGCATGCGGATGTCCATCAGGATCACGTCGGGCCGGAGGTCCCTGGCCAGGTCCACCGCGCCGGCCCCGTCGGGCGCCTCACCGACGACCTCGAGATCCTCGCGGGCGTCGAGCAGGGCCTTGAACCCGGCGCGGACCAGGCTCTGGTCATCGGCGAGCAGTATGCGGATCATGGCGCGGACCTTACCGGCAGGCGTGCGCTAACGCGGAACCCGCCGCCCTGGCGGAACCCGGCGGACAGGTCGCCCCCGAGGGCCGCTGCGCGCTCCCGCATACCCGTGATCCCGCTGCCCGTCCCGGTCGCGGAGCCCCCGCCCGCTGCGGCCGTCCCGTCGTCGTCGATCTCGACGTGCATGTTCGCGTCGTCATAGGTCACCCGCACGTTGACCCGGGCTCGTCCGGCGTGGCGGGCGACGTTGGTCAGCGACTCCTGGATGATGCGGTACGCGGCCAGGTGCACGGCGGCCGGCAGCGGCGGCGCCGTCCCGGCCACCTCGACGTCGACGGTGAGGCCGGCGGCCCTGGTGAGCTCGATGAGCTCGGGAAGGCGGTCGAGTCCGGGGGCGGGCGAGCGTGGCGCGGCATCGTCGTCGTGGCGCAGCATCGTCAGCATCGAGCGCAGCTCCTCGAGTGCCTCCTTCGACACCGACTTGATGGCGCTCAGCGCCGCGCGGGCCTGTTCGGGCTGGCTGTCCATGAGGTCAAGGCCCATGCTGGCCTGGACGTTGATGAGCGAGATGTTGTGGCCGATCACGTCGTGCAGGTCCCGGGCGATCCGCAGCCGCTCCTCGCCGCGCTGGCGCCGCTGGTCGATCTGACGGCTGACCCTGGTCGCGGCCGTTCGCTCGGTCCGGAACCTGGTCGCCTCGGCCGCTGTCGCGACCGCCAGCAGCCACCCCGCGAGCAGCAGCGTGTTGTTCACCGGCGGGTCCGGGTACCCGTAGATGAGCGGGGCGAGCCAGATGAACCACATGAAGCCGGCCGCCAGGACCAGCCAGGCCGAGTAGCGCTTCCCGGCGGTGGCCGCCACGAAGAACGCGACGATGAAGCTGAAATGAGCGTAGCCAGAGCCCGACGGGGGGAGCGTCGCGGCGAAGCACACCCACATCACGGGCACCGGATAGCGGCGCCGCGCGACCAGGGCCAGCGGGCCGACCGCGAGCATGACCCAGTCCAGCGGCCCGAGGGCGTGGTGCGGAGCGAAGAGATTGGCGGCCTTGCCGGAGATCGCGGTCCCGGTGAGTTGCACCACGAGCAACACGAGTGGAAGCGCGAGATCCCGGCGCCAGCGCGGTGTCCGTGTCAGTGTCCGTGGCCGCGACGGCGCGCGGGACACCCATCCGGCAAGTGCGGCGTCAGGGTCTCTCATCTCGGTTCAAGCGTAACGAGCCGTCTGACCAGGCGCATCGCGTGAAAGTGGGAGGGTCGCCTGCACATTGTGCGTACCCGCCGCCGCGTTGCTACGTTCGCTGACGTAGGCCGGCAACCGGTTCTGCTCGGACGACATCCGCGAGGCGATCGCCCACGATGACGGTCATGGCTACATTCGCACGCTGGTGCTTCATTCATCGGAGGGCCGTCCTGGCCGCATGGCTGGTGGCCCTGATCGGTTTCTTCGGGGTCAGCCGGCTAACCGGATCGGCGTACTCGAACAGTGACTCGCTGCCTGGCACCGACTCGGCCAAGGCCCTCCAGGTGCTGACGACGGACTTCCCGGCTCAGGCAGGCGACACCGACCAGATCGTCATGCAGACCAAGCGGGGGACGCTGCGCTCTCCGGCCGCCGAGACCGCGGTCACGTCGATGCTCGCCCGGGTCGTCAAGCTGCCGCACGTGCGCTCGGTGACCTCGCCCTACGGTCCTGGAGGCCAGATCAGCGGGGACGGCACGATCGGCATTGCCACAGTGAACCTCGACGCCCAGGCGACGAACGTGCCGGACTCGGCTGTCCAGACGCTGATCTCCACAGCCGAGTCCGCAGACAGTTCGCTACTGAACGTCCAGCTCGGCGGCGCGGCGGTCGAGAACATCACGTCGGGCGGCGGAGGTTACTCGAGCGTGCTGCTGGGGATCGTGGCCGCGCTCATCATCATGTTCATCGCGTTCCGGCGCTCGGTATCCGCCGCGCTTCTGCCGCTTATCTCGGCGCTGGTGGCGATCGGGGCAGGCCTGTCGATCCTCAACATCCTCACGCACGCCGTCGCCGTCGCGAGCTGGGTGCCCACCGTGGCCATCCTGGTGTCCCTCGGCGTGGGCGTGGACTACGCGCTGTTCGTCGTCAGCCGGCACCGCGACGGGCTGCTCGCCGGGCAGACGCCCGAGGACGCCGCCGTCACCGCGCTCAACACCTCGGGTCGCGCCGTGCTGCTGGCCGGGCTGACCGTGTGCGTCGCACTGCTGGGGCTGTTCGCTCTCCAGCTCAGCTTCATGAACGGCGTGGCCGTGACAGTCACGGTCGTGGTCGGGCTCACCATGGTGGCGTCGCTGACACTGCTGCCGGCCATGCTGGGCTTCCTCGGCCTGAAGGTGCTGCGACGGGCCGAGCGCGGCAATCTCCCGCGGCACGGGCGTCAGATCGAGCAGGCAGGAGGCTTCTGGCTCCGCTTGGCGGAAGGGCTCGGCCGCAAGCCGCGGATCCCCGCCATCCTCGCGCTGGCGGTGATCGCCGTCCTCGCCATCCCGTTCCTCAGCATGCGCGCCGGCCTGGTTGACGCCAGCACCGACCCGTCGTCGGCTACCACCTACCAGGCCTACCAGCTGCTGGCGAAGGGGTTCGGCCCCGGGTTCAACGGGCCCCTGGCGGTGGTCGGTCAGGTCGCCAATCCGGCCGATCGGGCGCGCTTCGCGTCGTTTGCCGCCTCGGCCCGGAGCGAGCCGGGCGTGGCCGGGGTCACGTCGCCACAGCTCAGCCCGGACGGCAAGGCAGAGGTCGCCGAGGTGTTCCCGGCCACAGGACCGCAGGAAGCCGCGACCACCACGCTGCTCGACCGGCTGCGGGCCGCCGTTCCCCGGGCGGAGGCGGGCAGCACGCTGGCGATCCACATCGGCGGCACCACGGCAGCCAGCCAGGACTTCTCCACGGTGCTCAGCAAGAAGCTGGCCCCGTTCGTGGCGGTGGTCGTCGGGCTGTCCTTCCTGCTGCTCGCCGTCGTCTTCCGCAGCCTGCTCATCCCGCTGGTGGCGGCGGTCATGAACCTGCTCTCCTTCGGCGTGGCGCTGGGCGTCATGACGGCCGCGTTCCAGTTCGGCTGGGGCAAGCCGGTGTTCGGATTCGGCGCGGCAGGGCCGATCGAGGCGTGGATCCCGGCGCTGATGTTCGCGGTACTCTTCGGTCTCTCCACCGACTACGAGGTCTTCCTCATCAGCCGCATGCACGAAGAGTGGACGCTGTCCGGGGACAACAGGCGCGCGGTGATCCGGGGCCAGGCCGAGACCGGCCGGGTCATCACCGCCGCATCGCTGATCATGATCGTGGTGTTCGCGGCGTTCATCCTCGAAGGCCAGCTGGCCATCATGGAGATCGGCCTGGGCTTCTCCGCCGCCATCTTCGTGGACGCCTACGTCATCCGCACGGTCTTCGTCCCGGCCGCGATGCACGCGCTCGGCCGGGCCAACTGGTGGCTGCCCGCGTGGCTGGACCGGCTCGTGCCCCGGCTTCACGTGGAGCCCGCCGCGCCTACCCCGGCGGGGGCGCTCCGCCGGCCGGCTAGTGCCGGGGCTGGGCGGGTGACCGGATGACCAGCACTGCCTCCACCGGGGCGCCGCCCAGTGCGGTGTATGTGTGGGCGGCATCGCTGACCCATTGCGCGGCCTGGCCGGCGCCGATCTGGGCTTCCTCGCCGAGGCGGCCTACCCGGGCCCGCCCGGCGGTCACGAGCATGTGCTCGATGACGCCGGGGCCGTGGGCGGGCGAGCGATGGCAGATGCCGGGGTCGATGCGCAACAGGTAGACCTCCACGGTCTGCTCGCCCGAGTGGCTCACGCTGAGCAGCCGCGCCTCGATGCCGGGCGAGGCAAGCCTCGCGCCGGCGCGGTCCGCGATCAGGGTGGCGAGCGGTACGCCGAGCGCACCCGCGAGCGAGTACAGCGTGCCCAGCGTCGGGTTGCGGACACCGTTCTCGATCTCCGAGAGCGACCCTTTGCCAACGTGTGCCGCCTCGGCGAGCGCGCCGACGGACAGGCCCCGCTCCTGCCGCGCCGCACGCAGCCGCTCACCCACCAGACGAGCCAGATCATCCACGACGACCGATCCTAATAATCCAGTTCTATAAACAGAACCATAAGGCTAGTGTTCTGTTTATGGAACGCATCGGACAACCCGTCCTGGCCGGCATCCTGGCCGCGCTGGTCGGGTTCACGAGTTCCTTCGCCGTCGTCCTGGCCGGCTTGCGGGGGGTCGGCGCATCGCCCGCCGAGGCGGCCTCCGGGCTGCTCGCCCTCTGCGCGACCCAGGGACTCGCCATGCTCTGGCTAGCGCGCCGCCACCGGATCCCGCTCACGCTTGCCTGGTCCACCCCGGGCGCGGCGCTGCTGGCCAGCACCGGCGTCGTGCACGGCGGCTGGCCCGCGGCCACCGGCGCGTTCCTCGTCGTCGGCGTGCTCGTCGTGATCACCGGCCTGTGGCCCCGCCTGGGCCGTCTCATCTCCGCGATCCCGGCGCCGATCGCGCAGGCGATGCTCGCGGGCGTCGTGCTGGAACTGTGCCTGGCGCCGGTGCGCGGTCTCGCCGCACACCCGTGGCTGGTCGGGCCGGGCCTGCTCACCTGGGCCGTCATGCTCCGGCTCGCGCGCAAGTGGGCCGTGCCAGCGGCGTTCGCCGTCACCCTGGTGGCCATCGGCGTAGACGTGGCCCGGCACGGCGGCCCGCACGGGGCGATCGTGCCGCACCTGACCTGGACGACGCCGGCACTGACCCGGGCCAGCCTGCTCGGCCTGGCGATCCCCTTGTACGTGGTCACGATGGCCGGGCAGAACGTGCCCGGCGTCGCGGTCATGTCCTCCTACGGCTACCAGGTGCCGTGGCGCGAGACGATGGCAGTTACCGGCATCGGCACCACCGCCGCCGCCCTGGCCGGCGGGCACGCCATCAACCTCGCGGCGATCACCGCCTCGATGGCGGCATCACCAGACGCGCATCCCGACCCGCGCCGGCGCTGGGTGGCGTCGTACACCGCCGGCTGGGCCTATCTCGCGCTCGCCGCGATCTCGACCGCCCTCACGGCGTTCATCAGCGTCGCACCGCCCGACGTCGCCGGCGCCGTCGCAGGGCTCGCGCTGCTGGGCACGCTCGCCGCCTCCCTGGCGGGCGCCCTTTCGGCGGACGAGGGCCGCGAAGCGGCGGCGATCACGTTCGTGGTGGCAGCCTCCGGGCTGAGCTTCCTCGGGATCGGCGCCGCATTCTGGGCCCTCGCGGCGGGCTTGCTCGCGGGCAGGATACTGGGCTATTTGCCCAGGTCACAGGCGAACCCGTCCGGCACGATGACATCCTCCGGTACCAGGTCGTGAACGGACGGGCGGCCGAGCGCCAGCAGTGCCGAGTCGATGCCGCCACGCAGCACGTCGAAGACGTTCCTGACCCCGGCAGGTCCGCCCGCGGCCAGCCCCCACAGGTAGGCGCGTCCGATCATCACCGCCCGCGCCCCGAGAGCCAGCGCCTTCACCACATCGCCGCCGCGCCGGACACCGCCGTCCAGCAGGACCTCGATCTGGCCGCCGACCGCGCCGGCGATGGCGGGCAGCGCGCGGATAGCGGCCGGAGTGCCGTCCAGGTTGTTGCCGCCGTGGTTGGACACCGAGACGGCCGTCGCGCCGGCGTCGACCGCGCGGCGCGCGTCATCAGGCCGCATCACGCCCTTGATCAGCAGCGGACCATGCCACTGCTCGCGCAGCCAGGCGATGTCGGCCCAGGTCGGCGGCGCTGTCTGCATCCATTCGCCGTAAGCGCCGAAGAACGTGGGCGCAGGACCGCCCGGGTCGGCCATGTTCGGCACGGTCAGGCCGGGCAGGCCGCCGCGGCGCAGCCAGTCCAGCACCCACGCGGGCCTGGTCACGCCCTCCGGCGCCAGGCGAAGCAGGGTGCGCAGGTCAAGCTTCTCCGGAATCAGCGGACTGCCCCAGTCCCTGCCATTGCTGAACGACCAGTCCAGCGTGACAATCAGGGCTTTGGCACCTGCCACCGCCGCCCGTTCGTTCCTACTGAGAATTTTGTCTTTATCACCGGACCAGTAGATCTGGTAGAAGAGCTTGGGATTGACCGCGGCCACGTCCTCCACCGGCATGCTCGCGAACGAGCTCAGGCCCATCGCGGTGCCGGCCTCGGCCGTGCCGCGCGCCACCCCCACCTCGCCGTCGGGGTGCACGGCCTGCACTCCGGTCGGCGACGCGATCACGGGCAGCGAGATCTCCTGCCCGAGCACCGACGTGGCCAGCTCGCGGCGCGCGGGCAGGTCGGCGACACGCGGCGGGGCGAACCGCAGCTCGCTGAAGGCCGCGACGTTGTCCCGCAGCGTGACGCCCTTCTCCGATCCCGCGGCCAGGGCGAGGTAAACCGATCTCGGCAGGCGCCGCTTAGCCCGTCTGCGGGCCTCCTCGACCGTCTCGAACCACTCGCGTGTGCTCGCCACCGGCCACTCCTCGCTCGTCCGCCCTATTTTGGCACTCAGTGCAGTTTAGCGTGCAGCGGGAATCAGCATCTCGAAGACCGAGCCTTCCCCGAGGGTGCTGCGCACCCGGACCGAGCCGTTATGGGCATGGGCGATCGCCTGCGCGATCGGCAGGCCCAGCCCGAACCCGTTGTCGTCATTGCGCGAGGTGCCGGCGCGGGCGAACCGGCCGAAGATACGGTCAAGATCAGCCGCCGCAATGCCGGAGCCGGAGTCCGCCACGGTGAAGACCGCGTGCACGTCGTCGAGGCAGACGCTGACATCGATGCGATCGCCGGTCCGGGTGTGCGCCACGGCGTTCTCGAGCAGCGCGTCCAGGGCCGCCAGCAAGCGATCCCGGTCGGCGCGCACGGTGGCCTCGGCGAGTTCCCCCAACCGCCAGCGACGGGGGACCGGCCCCCAGCGATCGAGCGCGTCGAGGATCACCGACCCGACTTCCACCGGAGCCAGCTGAAGGAAATCCGGCGCCTCGGCCGAGGCCAGCAGCAGCAAACGGTTCGCCAGCGTGCGCAGCCTGGCCAGCTCGCCCGCCACCACCCGGGCGTCCTTGGCGATTTCCTGGTCCGTCGCCGCGCTCTCGATCAGCTCGACGTGACCGAGCGCGATCGTGATCGGGGTACCCAGCTCATGCGAGGCATCCTGGAGGAACTGGCGCTGCTGCTGGAGCATGCGCAGGTTCTCCTCGGAGATGCGCTGCACCTGGTCCATCGCCGTCAGCTTGTCGTGGATCGCCGTGAGCCGCCGGCGGCCCTGCCACACCATGGCCAGGAACATCAGCGCTATCAACGGGACTTCGGCCAGGTAGTCCGCGTCCTGGTGCCCCTGCACGACCTCTAGGCCAATGATCCCCCCGGTGGCCAGCGTCACCACGGCCAGCGTCAGGATGGTCGGCTGGAGCCGCCACAGCCGGAAGCCGTAGATGACGGTGAGGCTCACCCAGATAACCAGGAACGGGACGGTCTGCCACGACGGGAGCAGCTGCATCGCCGCGAGGTTGAGGCCGACGAACACCGCCCAGGCGATATCCGGTGACGCCCTCCGGGTCCTGGCCAGGATGACGTGCGGCTTAGATGTGCCGGCACGCGCCTGCATGCGGCGTGGCACGGCCGGTGGCGCCAGCTGGGCAGCCCCACGGCCGTGGCGAATGCGATCCCGCGTGAGCACGAGCCTCTCCCCAAGTACCACGGACCTGTGCTTAGTATCCTTTCGAACGAGCAGCGTCTTTTCAAACGGGAAGTGCTTTTACAGCGGGCCTGGCGTCTTTTCAGGTCTTCCAGGCGGGCATGGTCTTTCAGGCGGGCACGGTCTTTTCAGGCGGGCATGGTCTTTTCGAACCAGTGGTGGGCGTACGGTTCGTCGTTGAACGCCCCGACCTCGTGATAGCCGGCCGTCCGGTACAGGCTGATGGCCTCGGGGAGGGCACGATTGGTCTCCAGCCGCACGGTCCGTGCCCCGTTCGCGGCCGCGTGTTCCTCCAGCTGGGTCAGGAGCCTGCGGCCCAGGCCGGTTCCGCGCATCGCGGGGGCGACCCACATCCGCTTGATCTCCGCCGGGGCGTCGGGGCGGAACTTGACCGCCCCGCATCCGGCCGGTTCGCCGTGGACGGTCGCGAGCAGGAACAGGCCCTCCGGCGCGGTCAGTTCGTGGTCATCCGCCGGGAGGGTGTTGGCGGGGTCGAAGCCGCCGTCGAAGCGGCTGGCCAGCTCATCGAAATAGGCCTGAACGCAGCGGCGGGCGTCGGGATGGGCTGGCTCGGCCACCGTGATCTCGACGGCTGACGCGGCGAGGAGCCGCTCGACTTCGGCCATCGCGGCGACGAGCCTGGTCCGCTGGGAGTCGCTGAGCGGGCCGAGGATGGCCGCGGCGGCCTGGTCGGACAACCGGTCGAGTTCGGCGCGCTCGGCCGATCCGCGGCTGGTGAGGCGGACCGTGCGGACTCGCCCGTCGGCTTCGTTCGGCGTGCTGGCGACCAGCCCGTCTTCCTCAAGAGCCCGGAGCATGCGGCTCAGATAGCCGGAGTCCAGGTCCAGCCGTGCGCGCAGGGCCCGCACGTCGGTGCCTTGCGGGCCGATCTCCCACAGCAGACGCGCGTGGCCCAGCGGGCGCCCACGGGCCAGGAACGCGTCGTTGAGCGCGCCGGCGCGCTGGGTGACTACCCGGTTGAACCGGCGCACGTTAGCGATGGCATCTGGATCCATTCTCTGACTCTAGTCAGGGAATTGGCCGGCGGACGAGGCTAAGTTCCTGCACCTCCAGCAGCGCGGAAATTATGTGCTGGACGGAAATTTACCCGCCGTATTGAGGCTGTCGCGTCACTGCTGTCAGGCTCTCGGGAGGCATCGCATCCGCATTGGAACTCCGACAGTGCTTTGTGATGATGGCGGGCTTTGAGGTGTCCAGGGACCGTCGCGGCCGCGGTTGACACCGGCGGGTGTGCTCTGGGAAACGGGCAGCTCCGGGCAGTTATCGCGGTTGATTCGGGCCTCGTGGTTAGTTTGGTGTACCCCGGTGCACAAAAATCACCACGAGGCCCGGATCAACCATGCGAGGACACTGCCGCGGCCCGGGAATACGGGACGAACCGGCTGTCCGGTAGCATGACTGCCC
>JAFARZ010000006.1 GCA_019245115.1 Streptosporangiaceae bacterium
CGCTCTTTCCGTCAACATCGGCTGCGTCCGGATGACCGAACGGCACCTGCACGGCGACCCGCCGACCGGCCAGCAGGTCACGGCGGCCATCGCCGACATCGACACGGCCCTGGACGCGGTAGCCGTCGCGGTGCCGGTGCGGCAGGCCAGGACGCTGGTCGGGCTGGCGGGCTCGGTCACCACGGTCGCGGGCATCGCGATGGGACTGTCCGCCTACGACGCCAGCAAGATCCACCACGCGCGTGTCGCCGCGGCCGACGTGCACGCGGTGACCCGCGGCCTGCTGGCTCAGACCCGGGCCGCCCGGGCCGCCATCGGCGTGATGCATCCGGGGCGGGTCGACGTGATCGGCGGCGGGGCGCTCGTGCTCGACCGCATCATGGAGCGGTTCGGATTCGGCGAGGTACTGGTCAGCGAGCACGACATCCTCGACGGGATGGCCTGGTCGCTGGCCGGGGACTGAGCCCGTTGGCGGCCGGACGGGACCGCCCGGGTCCGCTGGTCCCGCCGGGCGGCTGGCCCTGGGATCCGGCCGGTCCGCAAACCCCGGTCGCGGGCAGCGCGGCCGAGGTGGCCAGCCTCGCCCGCAAGGCGGCCACGCTCGGCGAACTGGTCGCGCGCCAGTCGGTATGCCGGGCCTGTCCGCGCTTGGTCGCCTGGCGCGAGGAGGTCGCCATCGTGCGCCGTCGCTCATTCCGCGATGAGCGCTACTGGGGCCGCCCCATTCCCGGCTGGGGTTCGCCGCGGCCGCGGCTGCTGATCGTCGGTCTCGCGCCCGCGGCGCATGGCGGAAACCGCACCGGCCGGATCTTTACCGGCGACCGCAGCGGAGACTTTCTTTTCGCCTCGCTGTACAGGTGCGGCTGGGCGGAAAAGCCCACCAGCGTCGCGATGAACGACGGTCAGCGCCTGCTCGGCGCCCGGATGGCGGCGGCGGTCCGCTGTGCCCCGCCGGACAATAAACCAGAGCCGGCCGAGCGGGACACGTGCGCGCCGTGGCTCCTGGCCGAACTCCGCCTGATCGCCGCTCACCTGCGGGTCATCGTCTGCCTGGGCGGATTTGCCTGGCAGGCGATATGGCCGGTGCTCGGTCGCGGAGGATTCGCGCTCCCGCGCCCGCGCCCGTCGTTCGGTCACGGCGCCGAGGTCCGGCTGGAGAATCCGCAGGCAACGGGCGGAGTACTACTCATCGGCTGTTATCATCCAAGTCAGCAGAACACATTCACCGGACGCGTCACCCCGGCAATGCTCGACGCCATTTTTGCCCGGGCCCGCGCCTGCGCCGGGCCGGAAACCGGGGAGCCGATCACCTAGCGCTAATGTCGATCATGTAAAAGTTACGCTCCGCAATTCGTATACGGTAAACCCGCCGCGCGGCGAAATATTCGTGCTGGTCTTTGCTACTCCCCGGTTAGGCAATTGTACGGGCGGTATTATGAATCCGCCCCCGTAGCCCAAGGGAAGAGGCCGGCCCCCTAAAAGGGCCCCAGTGTCGGTTCGACTCCGACCGGGGGTACCCTTGACAATGCCCGGCTTGAGGCGCCGGACAACTCTCAATTGCCAGTGCAGTCTCAGCGGAAACAATAACCCCTTGAACTCGACAATGAAGTGGCGGCTGCAAACGATTGCCACATCCGCGCGATAATGCCTTATGCCGTTAAATCCACATATTTCTTCCCTGTATACCGTGGGCAATATGTTGTCCGCGAGTAACGCGGATTTCCGGCTGGCCCGCCGGACGCCAGACGTAACGCGCGGGCCGCCCGGATCCGCGCCCGTGCCGCCCGCAAACAGCATCGATGCCACATCGCTGCTGTCCCAGCGACCTCCATGTCACATCGATGTCGTTTGACCTGGCCTCTGGAGCAGCAGCGGGGACCATCGTCGCGCTTGCCGCGGGGTTTCTGGGCGGGATCCGGCTCTGGGACGGGACGGATGTGGCTAGCGGGGATATCCCCGGGGCCGCGGGATGAGAACGGGGCGCACCGTACGGACGATTGGGCCGCCGATAACAGTTCCCACGGCGATGGGAACCGAACGAGGATGGCCCATGCGGACCCGCCCTAGTGGAGCCCGGCGGGCCGAACGGAACCCGGCTGATACCGTTCGCGCCCGTTCGCGCCCTGGCGGGCCGAACGGAACGCCTGGCCCGGAACGCGGACGCGGCAGGTCCACGCCGGACGCAGCCGGCGGTTACGCGGGGTGGAGCCGGTCAGGCTCCGTTGAGGCGCAGGCGCCTGCGCATCTCGTACTCGTGCACGATGGCGTAGGCGTAGCCGCAGGAGATGCCTGCGTCGTCGGCCAGCCAGTGCGCCCGCTCTTCGCGGCGCAGGAACGCGGGGC
>JAFARZ010000008.1 GCA_019245115.1 Streptosporangiaceae bacterium
TAGGACCGGCGATGATCCGCATGACCTTGCACCAGTCCCGCTACGACCTGCGCGCCTTTCTCCGCAACCGCCAGTCCCAGTTCTTCACCCTGGCCCTGCCGGTGCTGTTCCTGGTGATCTTCGCGTCGGTGTTCGGCGGCCGGGGCAACACCATCCAGGTCCCCGGCGGCCAGATCCCCACCTCGGTGTTCTACGTGCCCGGCATCATCACCCTGGGGGTGATCGCGGCGTGCTTCGGCAACCTGGTGGCCTCGGTGACCGCGCAGCGCGAACGCGGCGTGCTGAAGCGGCGGCGCGCGACTCCGGTCCCGGCCGCTGCCATCATCGCCGGCCGGGTGCTCACCGCCGTCGTCATCGCGGTGGTCATGGCCGCCGTGCTGCTTGGCATCGGCTGGGCCGCCTACGGTGCCCACGTCCCCGGCCGCACCGCCCTGGCCCTGGTGGTCACCGTGGTGATCGGCGCCGCCTCCTTCTGCTGCCTGGGCTACGCGCTCACCTCGCTGATCCGCAACGAGGATGCCGCGCTGCCTACCACCCAGGCGCTCCTGCTGCCGCTGTACTTCATCTCAGGGGTGTTCGTCGCTGTCACGGGACTGCCGCACTGGCTCGCCGGCATAGGAGAGATCTTCCCCGTGCGGCACCTGGCCAACGCGCTGCTCGTCGCCTACAACCCGCACACCACCGGGCTCGGCTTCGCCGGGCTGGATCTGCTGATCGTGGCCGCATGGGGCGCCGCAGGCTTGCTGGTCGCCCTACGGACGTTCAGCTGGCAGCCGCTCGGGCGCTGACCGGGCGGGTGACAACGACACAGGAGGAAGCTCATGGCCACCGAAACCCAAACCCAGACCGGGCAATGCGCTACGCACGGAACAGTCCAGGCCACACGAGAAATCCCCAACATGGGATTCCCGTTCATCGTCTACGCCTACTTGCGTTCCCGGGCCAAGCGCAAGCCGTTTCTCTGCCCGGAATGCGGCGAGGCGGTACAGGCGGACTGAACGGCACGACGGCACAAGGTCAGCGGCCGTGGGCCGCGAGGGCGAAGCCGACGAAGATCCCGGCAAGCCTCCGGCTTGGCGTGCCGGGCTGGACCCGCGAGCCTCGGGCATGGGGCGCAGCAGACAAGCCCGAGCCAACGCGTACATCGCCATATGACATCGCCAGGCGTCGCGCAGAACAGCGTGATCTGCGCGCCTGAGCGGAGTGAGCACGGTGAGAGCCCATTGGCATCGTCAGCTCGGGCGTTCAGTGTTCGCCGGAGCGGGTGACGGTGGTCAGCGCGGCGCCGACGGCGCACAGTGCTGCGGTCCAGGCCAGGGTGGCGCCCGTGCCGTAGCGGTCGGCGAGGGCTCCGGCCAGGTAGGGGCCGACGGTCTGGCCGGCCGCGAAAACCACGGTGAAGGCAGCCAGCGCGCCGGTCCATTGGCTCGGCGGGGTTGCTGCCCTGATGAGCGCGGTGACAGCGGCGGGGACGGCCAGGAAGCTGGCCCCATAGCCGATGGCCGATCCGGTGACCGCGACCGGGTCAGCGCCGGCCAGGGCTGCCGCTGCTGCGGCGCTGAGCACCGCCAGGGACGCGGCGAGGGCCGTGGCGCGGGGCCATGTGCTGATCGGTCGGCTCCAGAGCACAGGCGCGGCGACGGCCGCGAGGCCGAGCAGCGCCCAGGTGAAAGTGATCTGCGTGATGCTGGCGCGGTGAGCGGTCAGGTAGGCCGACAAGAAGGTGATGTAGGCGATGTACCCGGCCGCGAACAGCAGGTATGCGGTTGCGGGCTGCCATAGCCGCACGACGGAGCGCAGGTCCAGGTGGGCCGTGCCTGTCTGGTGGCTGCCGCGGGCGGCGGTCCAGCTGAGGACGGTGGCCAGGCCGGCCGCGGCGGCCAGGCCGACCCAGGCTAGCGGCCACCGGCCGGGGTGCTGGCCGAGCAGCGGCGGGATGGCCGCGCCGCTGAGCGCGATGCCCATCCCGGCGCCGGAGTAGTAGATGGTGAGAGGAGTGGCTGATCGGGTGCTGGCGGCGGTGTGGGAGGCGATTACCCCGCCAGTGATGAACACGAGCGTCCCGGCCAGCCCGGCCGCCGCGCGGGTCAGCAGGAGCACGGGGTAGCTGCTGGTTGCGGCGGTGGCGGCGAGCGCGGCAGCGGTGAGGACCATGCCCAGCCGGAAGGTGACCGCCAGGGTCAGCTTGCGCGCCACCGGGGCGGCGACCACCGCGCCCAGCAGGTACCCCAGGGCGTTGGCGGTAGTCAGCGCGCCGGCCTGGGCCAGGCTCCAGCCAAGTTCGCTGCGCATCGCGGGCAGGATCAGGCCATAGGCGAAGCGGGCGAGCCCCAGCGCCGAGGCGGTGCCCAGCGCCAGCCGGGCGGGCTGCCCCCACTGGGATTGGGTCGTGACGGGCCGGCGGCTCATGGGCACTGTCGCCACGACCATGAGCCGCCGGCCCCCCACGACCCGCAGTAGTGAAACACCAGCGCCGCAAGCGGATCTGCTGCCATGAGCGCACGTCTGCCTTGGAACCAGACCCGGTGACTCAAGGCCGCTTGCGGGTGAGGAAGCGGCGCAGGTCGGCGGTGACATCGCCGGTGGAGGCCGCGAAGGCGAACCAGGACGCCTCGACTGCCAGCGCCTCGTCGATGGGCAGGTTTATCCCGCGGGTGACGGCGCTTAGGCATGCGGTCACGGCGGCCGCCGAGTGCAAGATGACGTGCTCGGCCAGGCCGGTGGCCTCAGCCAGCAGACTGTCCGCCGGAACGACGTGGTTGACCAGGCCGATCTCCGCCGCCCGGGCGGCGCTGACCGGCTCGCCGGTGAGGATCATTTCCAGGGCGCGCTTACGGCCGACGTGGCGGGGCAGCCGCTGTGAGCCGCCGAAGGGGGGCGGGAAGCCAAGCCTGATCTCGGGCTTGGCGAAGGTTGCGTGATCGGCGGCGAGGGCGAGCGGCGCCGCCTCGACGATCTCGCAACCAGCCCCGAACGCCAGGCCGTTGACCGCAGCGATCACCGGCTTGGGAAAGGTCTCGACCCGGCGGGTCAGGCCCTGGCCCCGCCGGACGAACTCCCGCAGCGCCTGCTTGGTGCCGCCCGCGATGCTTGCGGCCAGGGCAGGGATGTCCGCGCCCGCGCTGAATGCCCGCTGGCCGGCGCCGGTCAAGATGACCGCTCGCACCAGGTCGTCCGCCTCAAGCTCATCGAACGCCTCCAGCAGCGCGTCAATGGTGGCGTAGTCGAGCGCGTTCAGCTTGGGCTCGCGGTCAATAATCACCGTGACGATCGCCCCGTCGCGGGTGAGCCGCACCGTGCGCGCCGGAAGTACGGTCATGGACGCTTACTCCTATCGGGCTGGACACCGGAGAACATCGACGATTCAGCATGAGCGTTTGCCCCCAGGATGCGACAGCGCCAATTCCAGCAAATGGACCAGAAAGGCAGACGCCCGGCCGCCTGACCCCAAGGGGACGCGGCGCGACGCGTTCGCCTATGCGCTAGCGGCTGACATCCCGGAGCAGCACCGTCGGGTTGCCGGTCCCGGACGGCTCAGCGGCGGCTGGGCGATGCCCAGGCGGGCGGCGGCATGGCCGAAGTGAAGCTCCTCGGCGAGTACGACGAAGGCGTGCAGCTGCGGCAGCGGCAGGTCCGGGCGGTCCATATCTCTACGCGTATCAGATATGGCTTTCCGAGGTATTGGACGTATCGTTGCTGGCTGCTCTACCGTTCTGCGCGTGAGTGAACGACGTGCGATCCTCAGCGGCTCGGCCTTTGAGGAGCAGATTGGCTATGCCCGGGCCGTGGTCGACGGTGACTGGGTGCACGTGTCCGGCACCACCGGGTTCGACTACTCCACCATGACGATCTCCGACGACGTGATCGAGCAGGCCGAGCAGTGCCTGCGCAATATCGAAGCCGCGCTGGCCGAGGCGGGCTGCTCCCTCGCCGACGTGGTCCGTGTGCGCTACCTGCTGCCCGACCGGGAGGACTTCGAGCCGTGCTGGCCGGCGCTGCGCCGCTGCTTCGGCGAGGTCCGCCCGGCCGCCACGATGATGGTCTGCGGCCTGTCCGACCCCCGCATGAAGATCGAGATCGAGGCGGATGCGCACCGCTCCGGTGGCTGAGGCGCCGCCCGGCCACCGCACAGCGGCTCCGGTGGTTACCGGGTTGCGGGGTTGCGGGAGCCTGGCGGCGGCGCGGTCACCGGCGGCTTGTCCCAGCGCAGGGTGTAGCGGAAGAGCAAGCGCCGCCGGGCACCTACCATGTCTATTGGTATTGGAACTGCCGGTGTGATCTCTGCAAGGCGGCGAACGCTCGCAAGAGCGCAGAACTTCGGGCTAAGACGCTGGCTCGAAAGTTCGATCTACCGAACGGTGGCTCTGGGGGGGAGACTCGAACTCCCAACCAACCGGTTAACAGCCGGTTGCTCTGCCGATTGAGCTACCCCAGATTGAGTTTTCCGTGGGTTTTCGGTGACTGGAGCCACTTCGTACCCTACGGCAATGCGCTGACCTGCATAGTTACCCTCATCAGAGCCTCCAGGCCGGAAACCTGCCGGTTAACAGCCGGACGCTCCGCCGATTGAGCTACGCGGGATCGACCCGCATAAGGGTAGCGCACCTCGGGCGTAGCCGTGACGCTCACCTTGTGGGGCGGCCCGTGTTTACCGGAGCCTAACCCGATGAGTACGCTCGCGTAATCGGGGAAGGTCATGTTTGCACGTACGAACATGCGCGAAAGGGGTGCCCGATGCGATTCAAGGCTACATTCCTCGCCGGGTTCGCCGCCGGCTTCGTCGTCGGCGCGCGGGCGGGCCGCGAACGCTATGAGCAGATGGTGAAGGCTGGCCGGAAGGTGGTGGAAAACCCCACCGTACAGAATGCGACCCGGACCGCGGGCGCCAAGGCGACCGAGCTCACCAAGGTCGCCAAGGACAAGGCCGCCACGCGGGTGCCGAAGCTCACCGAGACGGCGAAGCAGAGCGCCAGCAAGATGCGCGGCCAGCTGGACCGGCTCCCCGGACGACATGCGGCGACCCCCGGGGCCGATAACGAGCCCGCGGCCGTGAACGGCATCCGCCCGGCCGACTGAGCTCAGACCGGCCTCAGTCGAGGTATTCGCGCAGCATCTGAGCGCGGCTGGGGTGGCGGAGCTTGGCCAGCGTCTTCGACTCGATCTGCCTGATCCGCTCCCTGGTCACGCCGAACTCCCGGCCGACCTCCTCCAGCGTCCGCGGATGGCCGTCGGTGAGGCCGAACCGCAGCTGGATGATCCGCTGCTCTCGCTCGGCGAGCTGGTCGAGGACCCGCTCGAGCTGGTCCTGCAACATGATGAACGCCGCGGCCTCGATCGGCACCACGGCGTCCGCGTCTTCGATGAAGTCCCCGAGGTCGGACTCTTCCTCGCCGATCGGGGACTGCAGGGATACCGGCTCCTGCGCGATCCGCTGGATCTCGGCGACCCGCTCCGTGTCGAGGCCCATCTCCGCGGCGATCTCGTCGATGCTGGCTTCCCGGCCGAGTTCCTGGTGCAGCTGACGCTGTACCCGGGCCAGCTTGTTGATCGTCTCGACCATGTGCACCGGCACCCGGATGGTCCGGGCCTGGTCGGCGATGGCCCGGGTGATGGCCTGCCGGATCCACCAGGTCGCGTACGTGGAGAACTTGTAGCCGCGGGTGTAGTCGAACTTCTCCACCGCGCGGATCAGCCCGAGGTTCCCCTCCTGGATGAGGTCGAGGAAGACCAGGCCGCGGCCGATGTACCGCTTGGCGATCGACACCACCAGCCGCAGGTTCGCCTCGATCAGCCGCTGCTTGGCCTTGACCCCCTCGCCGACGAGCAGCTCCAGGTCGCCGTGGACGGCGCCGAGCATGGGGAAGCCGCCGGCCAGCTTCTCCTCGGCGAACAGGCCCGCCTCGATCGCCTTGGCCAGCTCGACCTCGTCCTCGGCGGTCAGCAGCGGCACCCGGCCGATCTCCCTGAGGTAGATCCGGACCAGATCGCTGGTCGTGGCCCGCCGGCCCAGCTCGGCGGTCCCCCTCTCGGCCTGCCGGATGTCGGCCTCGGTGTCGGTGTCGTCCTCGGCCGGCACGTCGAGCACCTCGACGCCCTCGTCGGCGAGCGCGCGCACCGCCACGTCGATGGCCTCGGGCGGAAGGTCGGCGCGGTCGAGCGCCACCATGACGTCGGCCATGGTCAGGGAACCACGCTCCCGTCCTAGCGCCACGAGATCCGTCAGCTGCTCCGCTGGTGATGGTCCGTTCGTTAGTAC
>JAFARZ010000118.1 GCA_019245115.1 Streptosporangiaceae bacterium
GACCGGTCCGAGCGGGTCCGTACCTACAACTTCCCGGAGAACCGGATCTCCGACCACCGCGTCGGCTACAAGGCCTACAACCTGGACCAGGTCATCGACGGCGACCTGGACGGGGTGATCGACGCTCTGACGGCGGCCGATCTCGAGGCCAAGCTGGCCGCGGGCAACAGCAACGCTGATGATGAGCCTGCTGCTTGACGAGATCGCGCTGGCCACCGCGCGGCTGGCCGAGGCGGGGGTGGAGTCACCGCGGACCGACGCTGAACTGATCGCGGCGGCCGTGCACAACGTGAAGCGGACCGAGCTGCACACGGTCGCCGACGTTGATTTCGACGCCCGGTTCTGGGCCGACATCGCCCGCCGGGAGGCTCGCGAACCGCTCCAGCACATCACCGGCCGGGCGGCGTTCCGGTATCTGGATCTTGAGGTCGGGCCGGGCGTGTTCGTGCCGCGGCCGGAAACCGAGGTGATGACGGGCTGGGCCATCGACCGGCTGCGTGCGATGGACGTCGACGCGCCGATCGTCGTCGACCTCGGGACTGGTTCCGGTGCGATCGCGCTGGCCATCGCGCAAGAGGTGCCGCGGGCCCGGGTGCATGCCGTCGAGGCAGATCCGCTGGCCCGGGCCTGGGCTGAGCGCAACGTGTCGGAATATGTTGAGAATTTGCCGTACACGGCCGGGCGGGTGATGGTGCACGACGGCGACTTCTGCATGTCGGTCGTGCTGAGCGAGCTCGACGGTACGGTGGATCTCGTGGTCACCAACCCGCCGTACATCCCGCCGGGATCAGTGGTGCCGCCAGAGGTCGGCGAGTACGACCCGCCCGCCGCGCTGTGGGGCGGCGGTCCGGACGGGCTGGACGCCGTCCGCGCGGTGGAGCGCACGGCCCGGCGGCTGCTGCGGCCGGGCGGGCTGGTCGCCGTGGAGCACGGCGCGCCGCAGGGCGCCGAGGTGTACTGGGTGTTCCCGGAGGAGCTTGGCTGGCGGGACACCCGTAACAACAAGGACCTGGCCGGCCGGGACCGTTTCGTAACCGCCTCCTGGCCCGGCCCCGAAGGAGCGTTCGCTTGAGCACGATTTACAACTGCATTCTCGCTGAGCTGCGGCCTTCGGGCATCGAGGCGGCGGTGGCGGCGGTGCGGGACGGCGACCTGGTCGTGCTACCCACCGACACGGTGTACGGCATCGGCGCGGACGCGTTCACGCCCGCCGCGGTGCGTGCCATGCTGGCCGCCAAAGGGCGAGGCCGCAACATGCCATCCCCGGTGCTTGTCGGCACCGCGCGAGCCGCGGCGGCTCTGGTGGACGACATGGGGGCATTCGGTCAGGACCTGATCGATGAGTTCTGGCCGGGAGCGCTCACCCTGGTGTTCCGGGCGTCTCCCACGCTCCTGTGGGATCTGGGCGACACCAAGGGGACGGTCGCGCTGCGGATGCCGCTGCATTCGGTGACGCTGGAGGTGCTGAAGCAGACCGGGCCGATGGCGGTGTCTTCGGCCAACCGGACGGGGAAGCCGCCCGCGATGACCGCTCAAGACGCCGAGGAGCAACTGGGCGAGGCCGTATCGGTCTATCTGGATGCCGGGCCGTCCGGCGACAACGTGCCGTCGACCATTCTCGATCTAACCGGAGCCATTCCGCGCGTGCTGCGCGAAGGGGCGATCCCGATCGACCGGCTGCGCTCGGTGGCGTCGATCATCGCCGATGAGTCGAGCGTGCCATCCCTGTCCCTGCCCGAGCCCGGAGCGCCCGAGCCCGGGCCGCAGGCGGAGGCGACGGACGCGACTGCGGAGGTTTCAGAGGTTTCGGCGGAAAAGCCGGCTATGCCACATCCACTGGAGCGTGGCGAGCCGCCATCGGCAGGCGGCGCAGTGTCGTAGGGTGGGCTGTGATGAGATCATGGCTCGTGAGCCCCATCCCTGGGGGGTATTGAGGCGTCATGCGCGAGTACGCCCTGGTGCTGCTCGTCACGGCGGCGGTGACATACCTGCTGACCCCGCTCGTTCGGCGTGTCGCCATCCGCACCCACGCCATGCACGCGCCGCGCGCCAGGGACGTGCACACCACGCCCACGCCGCTGCTCGGCGGGCTGGCCATGTACGGCGGCCTGGTTGCCGGGCTGCTGATCGCTAGCCGGCTCTCATTCCTCCAGGACCCGTTCCGGGCGGCCGGATCGCGGACGCAGGCCGGGCTGCTCATGGCGGGCGGGCTGATCGTGGTGATCGGCTTCGTCGATGACCGGTGGGGGCTCAGCGCCATCAGCAAGCTGGCCGGCCAGGTCGCGGTGGGCGGCATCCTGGTGTGGAGCGGGCAGGCGCTGCCCTGGCTGCCGTTGCCCCAAGGGCGAGTGCTCTCGCTGGAGCCGGACCTGAGCGTGACGCTGACCATCCTGCTCGTGGTGGTCACCATGAACGCGATCAAC
>JAFARZ010000357.1 GCA_019245115.1 Streptosporangiaceae bacterium
CGGCGGGAATCGCCGCCCCTCCAGGACGGCAACCGCCGCTGTGTTTCCTCCGCGCCAAGGCCACGCTGGCGCGCGGCCGGCTTGGAGCCACGGCGGGAATCGCCGCCCCTCCGGGACGGCAACCGCCGCGGCGCTGGCGATCGCCTGGGTTTGAACGTTTCAGAGCGAGTCCGGCTTGCAGCGGGTCGCGGGCGGCTGCCGGTTTTGCCGCAAATAACCGTTTCGTGAACAGTGGCCCACGCTGAACGGCGGAAGATTGGAGCCTCGCGGAAAGATGGGCGCCGCTTTTCGGCGCCTTTCCTTCCACATCAGAGTCGGCAGTGCACCTTACGGACGACGGCACATCTGACAATGCCGAAGGTGCATGTCATGAAATGTCGGGTACAGGGTTGAGTGACCGCCGGGGGCTGGCGGCCTGACTGGGATCGACGGTTTGACTGGGGTGGACGGTTTGACTGGGGTGGACGGTTTGACTGGGATTGGCGGATGGTGAAGGTGGATGGTTTGACTGGGGTGGACGGTTTGACTGGGGTGGACGGTTTGACTGGTGCTGGCGGTTTGGCTGGGGTCGGCGGATGGTAAGGGTGCGGTGGTGCGGTGACGGCTGAAGGGGTGGCGGATTATGGAGTGAAGGGAGTGGGGGTGGGTTACGGGATCGTGAGGTTCTGAGGGGTTAGAGGAGGATGTCTATTGTGTCGGGGGTGGGGGTGGGGGCTGGGGAGTGGTGTTGTTTTAGGAGGGCGTGTTCTACGAAGTAGGCCAGGGAGGCGTAGCCTCGCCAGACGCGGCGCCATTCTTGCTGGACTGCGGCGTCGCCGAGGACGCGGCGGACTTCGTCTAGGTAGGACACGATTATGTCGGCGGCCTGCTTGCTGTGGCCGGCCGACAGGTTGTCAATGGTCAGGTGAGCCTGCTCGTAGCAGTCGTCGAAACCGTGGTGGCGGAGCTTCTGGATCTCGTGCAGGCGGAGCTCGCCGAGGCCGAACATCTCGATGGCCAGGTTATAGCCGAGTATTTCGTTGAAAAAGGTGTCGGGGAACAGCGCCATGCACAACTGGTGCAGCGAGAAGCCGTACAGGTCATCGGGCAGGTCGGCTTGCTCCATGAACGCGGCTTCGCGGATGTGGGGCAGGTCGATGCCCATGCTGCGCAACGCCCGGTGAATCAGGGTGATGTGGTTCTTGCGCAGGTCACCGTGCCCCACCTCGTCGGCGTAGATGGCGAACAGCGCGCCGTCGCAGGGCCGCTCATACCGGCCGAGGTTCGCGACCCGGTGTATCCACGTCGCATCCACCAGCGCGCCGAGCGCGTAGGTGGTCTGCAGGAAGACCACCTCGTCCCGGTCGGGTACCGACTCCAGCGGCCGGTACGGCTCGACCAGTTTCTCCCAGTAGACCTGGTCAGCCCGCTGGTACAGGGCTTCCGGGCTGTAGTCGAAGTAGCTGGCGTCGGTGTACCGGCCGTCGGCCCCGCATGAGAACAGGATCTCAGCGTCGTCGAACAGCTTCGCGGCGCGCCGGGCGGCGAGCGGCCGGGTGTTCGGGTAGTTCTCGATGTTCACCAGCCGGTAGAACAACTCGCGGTCGCCCGGCTCGCCCGGGTCCGCGATCACCACATCGGCGGGCAGGCCGGCGGCAAACGCGGCGCCCCGCGCCCGGGCCCGCGGATCGCCGACCGTGCACGGCGTGACCACGATGTCCGGCCGCTCCCCCGCCTGCACTGTCTCCACCCAGGCATGGAAGGTGGCGGCCTCGCGCTCGTCGAAGATGCCGAACATCGGGCCGCCGAACTTGATGGCCTTGGTGAAGCCGGACAGCCCGTCGCTGGTCCGCCTGAGCTGCGGCGCCTCGCGGAACTCGGCAAGGAACTTCTCGATTGGCCAGGTGAACGTCTCGGCCAGCGGCTGTTCGCCTACCCGCACCCTGGTGTGGTGGCGCCCGGCGTACGGGGCGTGCCGGGCGACGATCGCGGCGACCTTTGATTCCAGCGTCAGGCTCTGGTGCCAGACGGCCAGTTCGCCCAGCATCGCGACGTGCTCACGCTCCAGCTCGAGCGCGAGGGCCAGCCCGGTGCGCAAGCGCGCGAGCTCCGGCGGGCCGGCCAGCTCCAGGAAGGTGGCCAGCATTTCGCGCAGGTCCGGCTCTCGCACCATCGGCGCCATGCCGTGCAGCAGGTCGTCCACCCCCAGGGCGAGCACGGCGTAGTGCACTCCGGCCAGTTCGGGCAGGAAGCCGGCGGGCAGCCGGGACAATGCCAGGTAGAAGCAGGCGTGCAGGGCGGTCAACGGCCTGGCATCGGTCCGGGCCATCAACTCCGTCGCGCCGATTTCCGGCAGGTAGACACCTGACTCTTCGAGGCGGCGCCGCCGCAGATGGTAGAGCGACCGGTGCGGGTTGCCCTCGCCGCGCAGCGTGAAGTGGTGCGCGAACAGCCGGTTCACGATCATCGAGGGCTGGGTGGCGGGCTGCGAGAGCACGTCGAGCCAGCAGCCGCCAAGCAGGGCGATCGGCGCCCGCTGGCGGAGCACGGCATCACGAATGTCCGGTTCGCTGTTTGTCAGGGATCCAATGGCCGCGGCCAGGTCGTCGCGGACCCGGCTGACCTCTTCCGCGATATGGTCAGCGCTGGCGTCCACGGGCAGAGAGTTATCCATGTGTCCGGCCAGGAAACCGTCGAGTATCCGGCGGGCGGCGAGGTGCACCGCCTCGGATTCCTGATCGCGCAGCAGGCGCAGGTACAGCGCGTGGGGCTGGAGTGCCATGATCGCGTCGGCTTCCTCGCACGCCCGGGCGCTGAATTCGAACCCGCGCCGCGCAAGCGCGACGGTCGTGTCGGGTAGCTCCATGGCGATCTCCTAACGGACCCTCTTGAGCAGGATGCCGGCCCTCGACCCGGGCACGCTGGCTACCAGCAGGCAGTACTGACCCTGGCCGACGTGCCCGAGCGCCACCCGGTCGACGAGGTTGATCAACGGGTCGGCGGCGAAGCAGTGGCCGATCCGGAAGATGTTGCCGAGGTAAAGCTGGTCTAGGTGGAAGCCCGCTTGTCGTTCCTTCATGACCAGAAGCGGCTTGAACAGGTTGAGATGCATGAGCGCGGTCACGTCAGCGAGCTTTCGCCCGAGTGGCGTCAGCAGCTTGTCGTTGACCACGCGCGCCAGGTCGGAACTGATCTGGCTACCCGAGTCCATCGTGGCGGTGTCCTGCGCGGTCGCGCAGCCGAGCATTTCATAGCTGTCGTCGTCACCAGGGTCCGCGGCGACGAGGCAGCTCGCCGCGCCGTCGCTGAACAGCGCGAACTGAGACATCGGAGCGCCACCTTCGGCCACCGCGTCGACCGTGACGACAAGGACCCGGCGGTACCGGCCGCTGATCACGAACGCGCGGGCCAGGTCCAGTCCGGCCAGCAGGTTTACGCAGCGGTTCACGCCCTGGCCGTAGAACGGGATGTCGCCGAGGTCCGCGCCGGTCAGCATGTTCGCCATGAACACACCGTGATCATCGGAAGGGCCGGGGATGCGAGTGGAGCAGAGCACCAACGCGTCGACTGAGGACGGCTCCACCCCGGCGGCTTTCAGCGTCGCCCGGGCGGATTCGGCCGCGAGGTCCGACAGGTCGCGGCGGGTGGCGCGGATCGTGCCCCAGCCCCACAACCGGGAGTCGGGCACCAGCCCGAACGACGCGGCCAGCTTCGGCAGGTCGCGGATGTCGGCGTAGCCAACCTCCCGCTCCCCCAGGACATAGCTGGCACCACGGATATAAGCCATCGTCATAACTCCTGTGCTGCTGCTGGCATCTCGGTGAGCCGGAACACCGGCGAGAAGAAGATCCACAAGATCGGCAAGGCCAGCACGATGATCCCGGCCACCAGCGCGGGACGCAGCCCGATCACGCCACCGACCAGCCCGCCGATCATCGCCCCGACCGGCAGCGTGCCGAACAGCAGCATCCGGTAGGTGGCGTTCATCCGGGCCAGCAGCCGGGTGGGCGTGACGACCTGGCGCAGCGTCACCGTGTTCACGTTCCAGATCGAAATCCCGCAGCCGTGCCCGAGCCAGCCGAGGATGAACACGGCCATCGCGCCCGGACCCGCGCTGTGCGGCAGCAGCAGGAGGAGCGGCGACGCGGACACACCGAGGATGCTTACGGCGAGCGTGCGCCCGAGCCCGAGGGCTCGTTTGACGCGGGCGGCGCCCAGAGCGCCCAGCAGCGATCCCGCCGGTAGCGCCGCCAAGACGATGCCGAGCCTGGTCGGGGTCAGGCCGAGAGTTCGTACCGCGTACACGGTGAAGATTGTGGACACCACCCCGAAACCCGTGTTGAGCGTGGCGGACTGGACCAGCAGCACGCGCAGCAGCCTGGTGCCGTAAACGGCGCGGAACCCCTCGGCTATGGAGCGGAACACCGAAGACCGGTCCTGCCCGGCGTCCGGTTCGGGTTCCGGCTTGCGGATGAGGAGCAGGCCGGCCGCGGAGAACAGGTAGGACACCGCGTCCACCGTCAGCGTGACCGGCGCGGTGATCAGGCCGATCAGCAGGCCGGCCAGACTCGGCCCGGCGATGCCCGCGAACGCGGTGCTGGCGAAGAGCTTGCTGTTGGCGTCGGTGAGGTGCCGCCGCCCGACCAGGAACGGGACGTAGGACAGCGCCCCGACATCGAAGCACACCGTCAAGGTGCCGACCAGCACCGCCACCGCGTAGACCAGCCCCAGCGACAGGAAGCCGGCCGACGACGACAACGGGATCAGGCCGGTCAGCACGGCGCTGGTGAGCGAACAGACGATCAGGACCGGCCGACGCCGCCTGCGGTCCAGCACGACGCCCGCCGCGACGGCGACCACGATGAAAGGCACGAAGCGCAGCGCGTTCAGCAGTCCTACCTCGAACACCGTGGCCTTGAGGGTGAGGATGGCCACCAGCGGCAGCGCGAACTGGGTGACCTGCGAACCTATCTGCGAGATGGTCTCGCCGAGCCACAGCTTGGCGAAGTCGCGATTGGCGAGGATCCCGCTGCTCGCGTCCTCGTCGGTGGCGATCGCTGCCACCGTCTGCTCAGCGGCCATCGACCTGTCCTTCCCCCTGCTCGCGGATGATGGCGCCGACGTCCGCGACCAGCGGCGGGTGCAGGAACCCATAGTGGTCGCTGTCCACCGACAGAACCTGCGCGGAAGGAGACAGCAGGCTCGGCCAGTCCGCGCGGAACCCAGCGTTCGGTGACCCGGTCGCGGTAACCACCAGGGCGGGCGCGCGGACCCGCGCACCGGACGCGCGGTATCCGGCCAGCATCCGGGTGTGCGCCGCGAAGGCGGCGAACCGCCTGTGCAGGTCCACCGCGATCGAGTCCGCCATCGAGTCACGGGCTCCGAGGCGGTCCGCGAGCCACCCTAGCTGGCCTTCGGGCGCAGCCGTCGCGGGATCCGGCACGTCCGCGACCGCTAGGCCCAGGCTGGCCGCCGCGTCCGCGACGAAGCGTCCGGCGAGCTCCGCTTCGGAAAGCAGGGCATCGGCCGGGATGGCGAACGGCGCGTCGAGCAGGATGAGCAGTGCGACGCTGGCTCCCGACCGTTCCAGCCGCCGCGCGACCTCCAGTGCGAGCACGCCGCCCATGGACCAGCCGCCGAGCCGGTACGGTCCGGCAGGCGCGGCCGCCCGGATCCGCTCCGCGTAGCTGCTGACCAGCGCGTCCAGCGAGGCGGGAATCTCCCCGTGCTCGTCAAGCCCGGGTGACTGGAGGCCGTAGACGCTGAACGCGCCCGCCAGCTCCCAAGCCAGCGGCGCGTAGGCCGTTACCGTGCCGCCGACCGCGTGGAACAGGAACAACGGCGGCCCGTCCGTGCCAGTGGTCAGCTTGACCAGCGGGCCCTCGGATACAGAGCCGGTCCGCGGTGCTGAATTCGCCTGGGCCTCCGGCCGCGGCACGCCGTCGATGGTGGCGGCGAGCTGCCGCGGGGTGGGGTGCAGGAAGACCGACGCGACGCCGAGGGCGACGCCCACCCGCTGGCTGATCAGGGCGACCAGACGCATCGCGGTCAGGGAGCTCCCGCCGAGGTCGAAGAAGCTGTCGGTGGCACCGGCCTGCCTGCCGAGCACTGTGGCGTACAGGTCGGCAAGGACAGCTTCGGTCGCCGTCCGCGGCGGCACGCGGCCAACGGCCGGGGCGGTGACGGTCCGCGGCGCCGGCAGCGCGCCCCTGTCAATCTTGCCGCTGCTGGTCAGCGGGAACTCCGTCAACCAGGTGAGGTACGCGGGCAGCCAGGCAGCGGGCAGCGTGCGGGCCAGCCAGGCGCGCAGCTCCTCATCGCCGACGGCATTGACTTGGCCTGGGCCTGCGGCCGCGGCGTTCGATTGGCCTGGGCCTGCGGCCGCGGCGAACTGGCTGGGGCGCAGGTACGCGGCGATCTCCTTGTCGCCCGCCGGGTTGGTGACCACGGTGGCAACGGCCTGCGCGACGGCCGGGTGACCGCTGAGCGCCGCCTCGATCTCGCCGAGCTCGATCCGCAGCCCGCGGATCTTGACCTGCCCGTCGGCCCGCCCGGCGAACATGATCGAACCGTCCGGGCGGCGACGGCCCAGGTCTCCGGTCCGGTAAAGCCGCTGGCCAGGAGTGAACGGGTCCGGGATGAACCGCTCGCGGGTCAGCTCCGGCCGGTTGAGGTATCCCCGGGCCAGGCCGGCTCCGCCGACATGCAGCTCGCCGGTCACCCCGACTGGCACCGGGTTGCCGTGCGGGTCCAGCAGGTAGACCCGGTAGTTCCGCTGTACTGGCAGGCCAATCGGGGGCGGCATCGGCGTGGTCGCATCCAGCTCGGCGTAGGTGGCGGCCACGGTGACCTCGGTCGGGCCGTACGCGTTCACCAGCCGCAGGCCGGGACGGATCCAGGCGCGGGCCACCCCGGGGGGCAGCTCCTCCCCGCCGGCCATCAGCAACCGCAGGTCGGGGAAGTCCTCACCGTCGAGCAGGCTGAGCACGGTCGGCGGCAGCAGAGCGAACGTTACCCTGGCCTGCCGCAGCAGCCCGGCGAGCAGCGGCGGCGAGTGCAAGGTGTCCGGGCCGGCGAGTACCACCCGGGCGCCGGCCAGCAGCGGCGTGAACGTGTCGAGAACCGACGCGTCGAAGGTGAACGAACCGAACTGGAGCACCACATCGGCCGGGCCGACCGACCAGCGTTCGGCCACGCCGCACAGGTAGTTGACCGCGTTGCGGTGCTCGATCACCACGCCCTTGGGCTGGCCGGTGGAGCCGGAGGTGTAGATCACGTAGGCCACGTTGGCGGGGGTGACCCCGGTCCCGGTCAGGTCAGCGCCGTCCAGCCCGGCGATCCGGTCCCAGTCAGCGCCATCATCAACCACCACGGCCAGGCC
>JAFARZ010000377.1 GCA_019245115.1 Streptosporangiaceae bacterium
CGCTGACGGCGCTGAGCTGCGAGTCACTGTCGGGCGGGCAGGGCTGCCCACGGCGAACTCAGGCACGCTGAGGGTCAACCAGCAATCCTCACAGCGAACACGTTTCCCCTGGTGAGTCCCGCCTCCCACGGTTTGTCCCGCTCTCCCTGGTGCTGCTCGCGCTCGAGGAGCTCGCGCAGTGCGGTGTCGGTGAGGTCACCGTGCGGCCGCTGGGTCCAGTGCTGCCGGGCGGGGGGCTCACGCAGCTCGGGGCCGCCGGTCTCGGGCATGCGGAGCTGCGCGGCGAGCGTCGCCTCCGCCTCACCCGACTGCACCGGGGGCTCGGGATCGAGCTCGGGTTCGGGGGCTGGGGGCTCAGTGGAGAGCGCCGGCTGGGCCTGGTGTGGCACTGTCAACTTGGCGCCAGAGATGATCAATTCGGATCTTGCTACCGCAGCCAGTAGTGGTATCTGCCCGGCTTGAGCTACTACATCTTGGGGTCGCGAAAAAGAAAAAGATCATGATCATGGCCAAGTTGACAGTGCCTGTGGCCCAGCCGCCCGCGGTGGGTGGAGTTGTCGCGTGTGAGGGTCGACCTGGCGGCGGACATGGCCGCGTCGACGGCCTTCTGGTCGTGCCAGAGTGGGACGGGCACGGCCATGGCCACAATGGCGGCGGCCATTGTGGCCGCTGGCGCGCCCGAGGCGTAGGCGGCGTGGCAGGCTGCCATGGCCAATTTCCCGCCGGCGGAGTAGTCCCCGGTGCCGGCGATGAAGCTCGCCGTGGCCACCAGGTCGGGGCGGGCGAGGGCGAGCGTCTGCGTGATCAGGCCGCCCAGGGAGGCGCCCACCAGGTGGCAGGGGTCGATCGACAGGTGCTCGATCAGCGCGGCGGTGTCGGCGGCCAGGTCACTGACCTGGTAGCCGGGCTCGGGCACGGTCGAGGGTGGCATGCCCCGATTGTCGAAGGTGACCACCCGGTACCCGGCCCCGGTCAGCATCGGGACCGCGACCGGGTGCCAGACCGAAGCCGGGAAGTGGCCGGCCACGAGCAACACCACCGCCTCGCTGTCGCCGTGCGCCTCATAGGACAGCTCGATCGGGCCGGTCGGGGTGGATAACCGGGCTATCGCCATGGCTGCGCCTCCTCCGGTCAATAGGGTCAATAGGACTTGGGCAGGCCGAGGGTGTGCTGGGCGACGAAGTTGAGGATCATCTCCCGGCTGACGGGGGCGGCGCGGGCAGTGCGGGCGGAGGCCAGCAGGCGGGCTAGGCCGTGCTCGCTGGCCAGGCCGCCGCCGCCGTGGGTCTGGACGGCTTGGTCGGCGGCGTCGGCGGCGTCGGCGGCGAGCTTGGCCATGTTGCCCGCGGCCGTGGCGCGGGTGTCGTCGCCGGTGTCGTAGAGCCACGCGGCTTTCTGCGCCATCAGCCGGGCCAGCTCGACCTGGACGGCGGCTTGCGCCAGGGGGTGGGCGACGCCTTGGTGCGCGCCAATCGGGGTATCGCCCCACACGACGCGGGTTTTGGCGTAGGCGGCGGTCTTGCCCAGCGCGAACAGGGCGCCGCCCAGGAGGCCGGGCCGCTGGGCATCACCGTCAACGCCATCTGCCCCGGCCTGGTGGTCACCGAGGGCATCCGCTAGGCCGGGCCAGTCGCCGCGGCGAGCATGAGGTTGAGCTTCGAGCAGTTCACAGACCTGTTCACCCAGCAGGCCGCCCTTAAAAGCCCCGTGACCGTCGAGGAGGTCGCCGCCGTGGCCGTGCTGCTGGCCAGCGACGAGGCGTCGGGCATCACCGGCGCGCTGATCAGCGTCGACGGCGGCACCGCCGGGTACTGACGTGGGCGTCATCCGGTCCCCTCCTTCTCGGTGAGTGCGAGGGCCTCCTCGAGGACCGCGTCGACGACCTGGTGCTCGGGGACGGTGCGGATGACCTGGCCGTGGGCGACGATCTGGTCTTTGCCGTTGCCGCCGGAAAAGCGGAGGTTGGCCTCTCGGGCCGCGCCGGGGCCGTTGACCACGCAGCCCATCACCGCCACCCGCAGCGGCGCAGGGAACCCGTCGAAGGCGGCCTGGACCTTGGCGGTGAGGCTTGTAGAGGTCAGCTCGCAGGCGGCCGCAGCCGGGGCAGGAGACGATCTCCAGCTTGCGGGGCCGCATGCCGAGGCTGGCGAGGATCTCGTTACAGGCCTTGACCTCCTCGACGGGCGGCCCGGACCGTGGCACGCGGATGG
>JAFARZ010000399.1 GCA_019245115.1 Streptosporangiaceae bacterium
CAGCTCGATGTCGAGCAGGTTGACCCGGATGTCACCCGCGATCACGATCCCCTTGTCCAGAACCCGCTCCAGGATGTCGCCGAGGTTGACGGGCTGGGGGCCGCTGATCGGGCCGGGGTTCAGGGTCGGGGACTCGGCGGGAGCCAAGCTGCCTTCGGTCATCTCACGGCCCCTCACTGTCACCGCGGCCGCGGGCGTACCGTCTGACCCTCCGGTAGGACAGCAGCTCTCCATCCGCGTCGATGGTTGTTTCGTAGGTCGCCAGGATGTCGGATGACGAGGGAATCCGCTGGTCCTCGACGAGCTCGATGCCGACCGTCCAGCCGTCCTCGGTGCGCTCGACTCCGGTGACGCCTTCCGGCTGCTTCGCGGTGAGCTCCGCGATCTGGCTCAGCGCCGCCTTGGCCGCCTGACCGGCCGATATGGACGGCCGACTGCGGGCCTCGGCGGGTTCGTCCTGGAACTCGTCCTGGGGCTCTTCCTCGGGTTCGTCTTCGGGTTCGTCTTCGGGTTCGTCCTGGGGTTCGTCCTCGTCGAGGACCTCCTCGTTTTCGAGGTCCTCGGGTTCTGCCTCGGGTTCGGCTTTTCGTCGTGGTGCCATTTCAGTCAGCCCTCATCGCTGGGTTCGGGCGCGGCCGCGACGCCGCCGCGAGCCTGGGCGAATTCGGCAAAAGCCGCGTCCTCGAATTCAGCCGCCTGGTCGTCGGACATCTCACCGGCGGCCCGTGCCCGTTCGGCTTTCTCCAGCTCCTGCCGGATCGTCGCGGGGCTGGCCATCTCCCGTTCCGCCTCTTCCGCGATCACGGTGGCCAGCTTCACGAAGCCCCGCATGGGCATCAGCGGCAGCCGGAACAGGAGCGTGAGCAGGTTCATGTCAGCCTCCGTCGCCCACGAAATCGTAAGCAGCCATCGGGCCGCGGACCTGTAGCTCCACTCGTCCCTGCCAGCGGTCGCCTAGCTCGGCGACAACTCGCTCGAGCTCGCCAGCCTTGCTGGCCTCGATGAGGAAGGCGGCGTACACGGCATCCAGCTCGTTGGTCGCGGTGCGGACGCTGGTGGCCACGCAGTGGTCCTTCATCGCGGACACCAGCAGTTGCGTGTCTGCCTGGCGCTTGTCCGCGACCGTGTTGTTGACCATCTCACCGAGCTGAATCCTCATATCGCGGGTGGCGTCGGGATCCGCCCCGCTGATCCTGTCTCGCAGCCGCGCGGCACTGGAGTTCTCGGACAAGATCTCTTCCAGGATGGCCTGCTCCACATAGCGGCCCCGGATTATGTACTCGACGCGCCCCTCGAGTTCCCGCAGGGCCGCGGCGAACACGTCGTGGTTGGCGTCGAGCAGCTCCTCCGCGACCGCCTCCTCGTTGGTGACGACGGCACCGAAGCGCGACGGCAGGACGGGCGTGTCGGCAGCGGTCGCGTCGAGGATCTCCTGGTGCGCCTGAAGGTCTTCCGGCGTCCCGAGCGGCCGCGATATGTCCACGTCGCTGACCAGGGCAGCCAGGTCTCCGGACCGTACCAGCTTGATCTCGCCGGGCGGGTCCCCGACGCCATGGACCCCGGAGTTGAGCTCCACGTCTCCTGGGACGATCCCGTACACGTACACGCCCGTCTGCTGCCCCATATCGGGCTTTTCCTGCGTCGACGCCGACATGTCAGTCCTCCTCCCGGCGGCCGCGGCGGGCGCCTTGCTTCTCGCGGCCGCCGTTGCCGTAGTCCCTCAGCTTGTCGGTGGCGGCGTCGAGCATGCCCTTCGTCTTGTGCTTCGCGCCGCCCTCCTGCATGTCGCCCACGAGTCCGGGCAGGCCCTCCTTCTCCTGGCTGATGTCGAGGCGGTTGACCGCCTCGGCGAAACGCAGGTACGTGTCGACGCTCGCTATGACGACCCGGGCGTCGATCGTGAGTACCTCGATTCCCACCAGCGACACGCGCACGTAAGCGTCGATGACCATCCCCTTGTCGAGGATCGTCTCGATAACGTCGGCTAGCCCGGTGGGCGACGGCCTCGAGTCACCGCCCGATTGCATGACCGTCATGTCCTACCTCCCTCGCTGCGCTGTGGCACTGGTACGCCTCCGCGCGCTGCCCTGGCTCGCGCTGGCCCGGCTGCTGCCGCCTCGGCTGGCGGTGCCCCGGCTGCTGTTGCTCTGTCTCGTCGTGCGGCGGCTCGCCGGCCTCGCCTGTCCGGCTGTCTGGTCGTTCTCGTCGCTCTCGTCGTTCTGGTCGGCCTCGTCGTTCTGGCCGGCCTCGTAGTCCTGGTCGGCCTCGTAGTCCTGGTCGGCCTGGTCGGCCTGGTCATCGACTTGGCCATCGCTGTCCTGGCGGGACTCGTCCCGCTCGGAGCCTTCCTTCTGCTCCCGCTCTAGCGCGTCTTCGTGGCTCTCGACCAGCTCACCGTCGTGGATGGTGCCGCGCCAGCCCTCGATGTCGTCAGGATGCAGCACGCCCTGGGTCATCATGTGCCGCTGGAAGTGCTTGAGTTCCAGGCGGGCTCGCCTGCCCTGCGCGCGCCATAGATTCCCGGTGCGCTCGAACAAGCCCTGCGGGTGGTATTCGAGGACCAGCAGGATGCGGGTCAGGTTCGGGCCGAGCTCATGGAAGGTCACCGCGCCATCGACGTGGCCCTTCTGGCCCTTCGACCGCCAGACGATCCGCTCGTCGGGCACCTGCTCCACGACCGTGGCTTCCCAGGTGCGATGTGACCAGAAGACCTGCGCCTTCCAGTTCGTTTTCTGCTCTTCGTTCTTGTTCTTGTCGACGTTCTCGACCTTCTTGGTGAACTTGGGGAAGTCGTTGTACTGCGTCCACTGGTTGTAGGCGAGGCTGGCGGGGACCCCCACGTCGACCGACTCGACGATGTTGGTCAGCTTGAGCTTCTTGCCCCCGCCCTTGCCACCTTTGCCGCCTCCGAACATGCCGGTGATCTTCTCCTTGACCCCTGCCATCCCGGCGCCGAGCATCGACCGGACCGGAGACTTGCCTTCGGCCAGGCCCTTCGCCCCGGTGACGGCGGCCATGAGGCCTGGGCCGGCTCCGCCTTCGACGTAGTCGGTCAGGCGGCCGGTCGTGCCCTCGACTTTGCCGAGCAGCGACGTCACGGCTCGGTTGCTGAGCGCGCCGGCCAGTTCCCCGACTTCGCCCTTGAGCCGGTCCATCGCTCCGCTCGCCCGGTTACGGTTCTCCGAGTCTTCTCGCGCCACGCCGGTCACCTCCTGGTCCGGGAGACTGGCGAACGAGTTGGCCTGCGACGCCGCGGCGCTGGCTCTTCGGCCTCGTCCTCCAGCGGTTCATCCGCTTCATTGGCTTCATCTGCCGGGGCCTCGTCCAGGTCCTCTTCTTCCTCGTACTCGTCGGCAGGCTCTTCGTACTCGTCCGGCTCCTCGCCGGCCTCGTCCGGCTCCTCGCCGCGGCGGGGCCTCACGCGCCTGACCCGGCCCACGGTCTCGCCGACGGTGTCACGGGCGGTTTCACCGGCCTTGCCCACGGCGGCCTCGGGATTCCGCAGCGTTTCGGCCCGGTCGTGCAGGCTGTCGCTCAGCGAGTCGATCCGGTTGGTCACCGCGGCGGCGGCGGCGCCCTTGGCCGCATCTAGCAGGTCCCCGCGAACGGTATCGACGATCTCGGTCACCTGCGGGCCGAGCGCGCCGGCGATATCGGTCTTGCCAAGCATCTTGGCTCCCTGCCGCATCGCCAGTGGCCCCAGCCGGGCCGCGCCTCCAGTCGCCGCCCCGAGGGCGATCATCGTGGCCAGGCGCATCTTGCGACGTCGGCCAAGGATGTAGCCCACGCCGATTGCCACTGCGGTCTGTGCGCCACCTTTCATCTCAAACAACCCCTTCCTGCGGGTCGATTTGGGCCCACCCAAAACCCCTCCCTGCGGGTCGATCTCTCCCCACCCACCTCGGACGCTCACGTCCGCTGCTCTTGGTCAGCTCTCGGTATGCTCTTATCGGCCCTGCGGGCATCGTCCTTGCGGACCGCCGGCCCCGGTGAGCCGCCGGCCCTGCGAGCCGAAGCCAGCCGTCTACCCCCGCTCAACTGGGCCAAAACAAGAAATGTCGAGTAATAACGCGGACGACCGCTGGTCGCCTCGTCTCGCTACCTTGCATCTCGCGGTGTATTACCAGGTCAGAGGCGCATTGATGGTCCGTTCGAGCAACCCACGCCTCCTTGGCGACCCATGATCGAATTTGTGAGCGGCAGCGGCACGGGATTGCGGCCGTGCATCGTGGGTAGTCGTGTGACCCTTCGAGAGGAGGCACCATGGCCACCGGTAAGCAGAAGGAAGCCGCCCGGCGTAACATCGGCAAGGCCCGGCAGGCACAAAGCGCCAGAGCCCACGGCGAGGACGTCCCCCGTCGGAGCGAAGGCCTGAACACCGCGGACAAGAACCGGCTTGACGACCAGGAGTTCGCCTTCCCCGCCGAACGCAAGGAGCCGCTGACCGACGCGAAGCACGTCCGGAACGCGATCGCGCGTTTCGACCAGGTTGAAGGCGTGAGCGACGCGGAGCGGGACAAAGCCTGGAAACGGATCCTGTCCGCGGCGAAACGCTTCGATGTTGACGTCTCCGAATCCGACTGGCGAGACCTGGCTAAGGGCGGCAAGGACCGCAAGCGCTAGTTCATCGAAGGGCCGGGAAAGCAAGCGCGGGAGTACCAGTCAAGTAATCCCGAGTATCACTGTGGTCGGAAGTCCGCGGTAATTCGGGGTTCTGTGGTGACTTTGGTGCGCTATGGTGCACAAAAGTAACCACGAGGCCCGGATCAACCACTAAAACTCGCCCAGCGAACCGGCGAAAGGGGCAAAAGCTGAACGTCCAGCTGGTCCAGCCCCCTGGCGCTCAGGAGGGTACACAAAACCCTGTTTTGCGATCATGGCCGGGTCGGTGACCTGCGGATTTGCGAGCATAACTGGCCCAGATTTGGGACTTATTCATCACGCTCCCAGACCCGTAGCGTCCGGGGCGGCAAGCGCTCGGGCGAACGGACTGGACGGCAGGGAAACAACTACGCGTATCCGTACATAGCGGGCACGTGGGCCGGCTATCCCGCGGAAGAATAGAGCCCTCTGGCAGAAAGGGCGCCGGAAACCGGGTCCCAATCCTCCATGAAGCTCTTTTCTTCCCGCGTCGCCACCGCCTCCGCCGTCACATAACGGTCATGTCGGACAAATGGCCGCGTTCCAGCGTGACGATGGCGCCGTCGATGGCGTGAGGGTCCAGTTCCCAGACAGGCCGTTACTCTGGCAGCCGCCAGCGAGACAGCAAAAGGGGAGGAGCCGTGACATCCCTCGGGGAGGGACAGGAGGGAGAAGCACGCGCCATGCGGTATGCCTACGTGCTTCAGATCAGCGACGACATCGACAAGCCCGTAGCGTACGCCGACGAGCGACTCGCTAAGGACAGGGCGGCTGTCGCCGCGCACGACAGGGGCGTCGCTCTTGATCCGTGGGTTGACGCCGAAGACGGCAGCTTCATGCGAACCGAGTCAGCAGGCGCGATATTCACGATCTACCGCTGCCCCGTTCACGAATCCTGACCCGGCCCCTAGACCGCGCCGGTCAGAACGCCGACCGCCACGGCTATGGATAGCTCCCCCTATTCCCCGCTCCGCCGGTGCTCTTCGATGTCCTCGGCGACGCGTTCCTCGAACGGTTTCAGCTTGTCGTAGAGCTTCTTGGGCGGCACCGTGTTGCCGGGCTCGCCAACCAGCCAGGGTGCGGCGGCGACCGCGGTCTGCCACGCCGCCTCCTGGGGATCGGTGTCCGCCTGGGGATCGGTGTCCGCTTCCCCGCCGGATGACTGGCCGGCGGGTTCGATCCGGTCAAGATAGACGTTGGTGAACTGGCCCCTGCGCTGTTCGTGGTACTCCAGCCGGACGCGCTGACCCTGTAGCTGTTTCGCCTGCTCGCCGATGTCCTCGCGGAACGTCGTGTATTCGACGCCGTTCGCGTCCGTGCTCACGTACCGCACGTTGCCGCTTCGCGTTTCGACCGTCCGGACCTCGTTCAGGACTACCTCGGTTTCCGCCACGCGGTTTACTGGTCCTCGCCGGTTATGATGTCGCGATCTTCTCCGGCCGGTTCCCGGCCGCGCCTTATCACGTCGCGGTCCCCACCGGCGGGTTCACGGCCATCTTCCATGACGTCGGAGGGCCGATCCGAGCCGTCTTCCATCACGTCGGGATCCTCATCGGGGGGTTCCCGGCCTCCTTCGATCACGTCGGAGGGCTCATCCGGTCCGCCCATCACATCTGGCCGTCGCCAGGGGCCTGTTTCAGTCATGTGGGCTCGCTACCATGCCGGCCAGCATCTAAACCGCGATGGCGCGCCCCGGACCGAGGCAGTTCGCGGGACTACCATGGCGACTGCTGTGCCCTGCCCCGGCCCGGGAGCCCTGGTCACTGACCCGCCACGTACCTCGCGACACGTCCCGCAAACCTCAGACACTCTACTGGCACGACTGCTCGATGCCGTGGAACTCAGCGGGCGCGAGCGGACAGCGGGATCCGGCCGCCGGCCAGCACCATGGCGACCTGACGCTCGGACAGGTCGTGTATCAGCCGCAGGTCGCCGCGGCCGGAGGCCCAGGCCGATTCAGCACGGTCACCGTGGCGGCCGGCCGTTACCGGCTTCCCGTGAGCGAGCTGGCCGCGCAGGCCATCGAACGTCAGCACGTCGCCCTGATCGATGCGGTCGTAGTCAGCGGGATCTTCGAACCGCAGCGGCAGGATGCCGAAGTTGGCCAGGTTCTGGAAGTGGATGCGGGCGAAGGATTTCGCGATGACCACTCGCAGGCCGAGGTAGCGCGGCGCGATCACGGCGTGCTCACGGGACGAACCCTGCCCATAGTTCTCGCCGCCGATCACGGCGTGCGGCCCATTGGCCCGATCAGCGTAGCCGGCGTCGATCGGCCGGAAGACGAACCTGGAGATCGCTGGGATGTTGCTGCGCAACGGCAGCACCTGCGCGCCGGCGGGCAGGATCTCGTCGGTGGAGATGTTGTCGCCGGCCTTGAGCTCCACCGTCGCCTCGAGGCGGTCGGGGAGCGGGTCGAATTCGGGAAGGGAAGCGATGTTCGGGCCCTTGACCAGCTCTTGGTCGCGCGTGTCCTGCTCAGGCGGGGGAACGAGCATCGTGGTGCCGACGTACGTGTGCCCGGGCAGGTCGAGCCGCGGGTAGCTGACGCCGAGGTCACGGGGGTCGGTGATCACGCCGGTCAGCGCGGCGGCCGCGGCGGTCTCGGGCGAGCAGAGCCACACCGAGTCCTCTTCGGTGCCGGACCGGCCCGGGAAGTTGCGGGGGACGGTGCGCAGGCTGTTCCGGCCGGTGGCCGGCGCCTGCCCCATCCCGATGCACCCCAGGCAGCCGGATTGATGGATCCGGGCGCCCGCCGCGATCAGGTCGAAGAGCCACCCGTTCCTGGTCAGGTCGGCCAGGGTCTGGCGAGAGGCCGGGTTGATGTCGAAGGAAACCTGATCGTGGCTCTGCCGCCCCTTGACGATCTCCGCCACGATCGCGAAGTCCCGGAGTCCGGGGTTGGCCGACGATCCGACCACGACCTGGAAGACCGGCTCTCCGGCGACCTCGCGGACCGGGACCACGTTTCCCGGGCTGGAGGGCGCGGCGATCAGCGGCTCGAGCGCGGACAGGTCGATGCTGTCGGTGACGTCGTAGCTGGCACCGGGCTCGGCCCGCAGCTCGACGTAGTCCCGCTCACGATCCTCGGTGCGCAGGAACTCGAGCACCGCTTCGTCCGACGGGAACACGGTGGTGGTCGCGCCCAGCTCGGCGCCCATGTTCGCGATGACATGGCGGTCCATCGCGGTCAGGCTGGCCAGGCCGTCACCGTGATATTCGATGATCCGGTTGACCCCGCCCTTGACCCCGTGCCGTCGCAGCATCTCCAGCACAACGTCCTTGGCCGATACCCAGTCGGGCGGCGTGCCGGTGAGCTCGACGCCCCAGACCTCCGGCATCCGCAGGTACAGCGGCTCCCCCGCCATCGTCATCGCCACGTCCAGGCCGCCGGTGCCGATCGCCAGCATGCCCAGCGAGCCCGCCGCGCAGGTGTGGCTGTCGGAACCGGTCATGACCTTGCCCGGGATACCGAAACGCTGCATGTGCACAGGGTGGGATACCCCATTACCGGGCTTGGAGTACCACAGCCCGAAGCGGCGGCAGGCGGAGCGCAGGAAGAGGTGATCGTCTTGGTTCTTGCTGTCGGCCTGGAGCAGGTTGTGGTCAACGTACTGCACCGAGACCTCGGTCTTCACGCGGTCCAGGCCCAGGGCTTCCAGCTCCAGCATGACCAGCGTCCCCGTCGCATCCTGGGTCAGGGTCTGATCAACCGACAGCGCGATCTCGGTGCCGGGCCGCATCTCCCCCTCGACCAGGTGCGATGCGATCAGCTGCTGCGCTACGTTACGTCCGCTACTCATGGTCACTCCGGGAAAGGATCTTCGCTGGCGTGATCGGCAGGTCGCGGATCCGCTGGCCGGTGGCATGCCAGACGGCATTGCCGATCGCCGCGGCGGTGCCGACGATGCCGATCTCGCCGATGCCCTTCGACCCCATCGGGTTCAGGTGCGGGTCCTGCTCGTCCAGCCACATCGCCTCGATGTCCTGCACGTCGGCGCACGTCGGGACGTGGTACTGGGCGAGGTCCCGGTGCACGAAGCCGCCCTGGGCGGCGTCGACGACCGTTTCCTCCATCAGCGCCATACCCAGGCCCATCGTCATGCCGCCGATGAACTGCGATCTGGCCAGCGTCTGGTCGATGATCCGGCCCGCCGCGAAGACCCCGAGCAGCCTCGGCACCCGGACTTCACCGGTGCCGGGATGCACGAGAACCTCGGCGAACTGGGCGCCGAACGCGTGCCGCGCGAAGCCGCCGGAGTCGGCGGCCACCTCTTCTGTGGTGTCCGCGGTGCCCCGGGTGCCGTTCTTATGGAAGTCCGCGCATGCCGCCGCCACCGCGGATCCCCAGGACGCGGTGCCCATCGACCCGCCGGCCAGCCACGCGTCGGGCAGGGAACTGTCGCCGAGCTCGAGCTGGACCTGGCCGGTTGGCACGTCGAGGCATTCGGCGGCGATCCTGGTGAGGGCGGTCCGCGCGCCGGTCCCGATGTCGGCGGCGGCGATCCGTACCACGAGCTTGTCACCCTCGGCCGTGACGGAGGCCGATGACGGCTGCCGCCGTGCCGGGTAGGTGGACGCGGCCACTCCGGTTCCGGACAGCCACGGCCCGGTGGCCCGTACCGCCGGCCGCGGATCGCGGCCGGCCCAGCCGAACCGGCGCGCGCCCTCACGCAGGCACTCCACCAGGTGCCTGGAGCTGAACGGCTTGCCGCTCTCCGGCTCGGTGGCCGGGTCGTTGCGGGCCCGCAGTTCGATCGGGTCGATCCCGGCCGCGACAGCGAGTTCGTCCATCGCCGACTCGAGCGCGTACATGCCCGGGCATTCTCCCGGCGCGCGCATCCACGAAGGCGCGGGCACGTTGAGCCGGACCAGCCGGTGCGTGGTCGACAGCGCGGGTGTCGCGTACATGACCCGGGCGCAGGTCGCGGTCTGCTCGGCGAACTCGGTGCGGATCGCGGTCTGTTCCGTCACCGCGTGCGCCACCGCGGTCAGCTTGCCGTCCTGGCCGGCGCCAAGCCGGAGCCGCTGGATGGTCGGCGTCCGGTACCCGGTGAGCTGGAACATCTGCTGGCGGGTGAACACGGCCTTCACCGGACGGCCAGCCGCGCGGGCGGCGAGGGCGGCCAGGATCGCGGGCGGCCGTGTCGTGCCCTTCGAACCGAAACCGCCGCCGACATGCGGAGAGATGACCCGCACCTGGTCCGGCCGCAGCCCGAGCACCGTGGCGATCGTGTCCCGGTCCGCCGACGGGCCCTGAGTGGAGTCGGCCACGGTCAGGTGGCCCTCATCGTCCCAGGCCGCGAGCGCGGCGTGCGGCTCCATCGGGTTGTTGTGCAGCGTGGGTGTCGTATAGGTGACGTCTATGCTGACGGCCGCGGCGGCCAGCCCCGCCTCGATGTCTCCGTAGGACAGATCCGCGGGCAGTCCCGGATTCACCTTGTCCGGCGTGTACCGGCCGGGATGATCAGCCCGCAACCCGACGTCGTGGGCCGTAGCGGCATAGTCCACGCGTACCGCGGCCGCGGCGGCCCGGGCGTTCTCCAGCGTGTCAGCGACGACGGCACCGACGAGCTGGCCGTGGAAGGCGATTTCCCGCGTCTGGAACAACGCCAGCTCCGCGTCCTCCGCGGACCCCAGCACCGGCGGGTCAACGCAGGTCAGCACGGCCAGCACACCCGGCATCTCCCGCGCCGCCGCGGTGTCCATCGCGCTGACGGCACCGGACGGCACCGCTGACTGGACCGCGAAGACGTACGCGGCCTCACCGGATTCACCCGCGTACTTCGCCCGGCCGGTGACCTTGTCGATCCCCTCGACACGGTTCACGAGACCAGCTCCTCGAGCGTCTCGATGATCAGGTTCCGGGCCAGCGCCACCTTGTACACGTTGCGGGTCAGCGGCGCGGCCGCACGCAGCTCCGCGTCCGCCGCCGCGGCGAACGAATCACGGTCGCCCGCAACGCCAGCCACCGCCCGTTCGCTGGTAAAAGCCCGCCAGGGGACGTGCGCCACCCCGCCTAGCGCAAGCCTGCAATCACGGATGACGCCACCGCCCCCGGTATCCAGCACCGCCGCGACAGACACCAGCGCGAACGCGAATGAGGCGCGCTCCCGCACCTTCCGGTAGCTGGAGCGGCCCGGCAGCGGCGGCGGCAGCGAGACGGCGGTGATCAGCTCGCCCGGCTCCAGCACGGTATCCCGGGAGGGGTCGTCGGCGGGAAGGCGGTGCAGGCCGGGCATGCCGATAACGCGGGAACCGGACGTACTGGTGACGTGCACGCGAGCGTCCAGCGCGGTCAGCGCCACCGCCATATCCGACGGGTGCGTGGCCACGCAGCGCGCCGAATGCCCCAGGATCGCCAGGTTCGCATGGTCACCGTCGATCGCGGGGCAGCCGGAGCCCGGATCCCGCTTGTTACATGGCATCGTGACGTCCTGGAAGTAGGTGCAGCGGGTCCGCTGGAGCAGGTTGCCGCCCACCGTGGCCATGTTCCGGACCTGCCCGGACGCGCCGGCCAGCACCGCCCGCGCCAGCATCGGGTAGCGGCTGGCGATCACCGGGTGCGCGGCCAGGTCCGCGTTCCGCACCGCGGCGCCGATGCGCACGCCGCCGCGCTCGTCCTCGGTGATCTCGCCGAGCGGCAGCCGGCTGACGTCCACCAGGCGCTCGGGCGTGGCGACCCCCAGCCGCATCAGGTCGACCAGGTTCGTGCCGCCGCCCAGGTACATCGTGCCCGGCCCGTAACCGGCGACCGCGTCGGCCACGTCACGTGCCCTGCGGTACGTGAATGGCCTCACGGCTCGGCCCCCGCGACCGCGCCGACCGCCTTGACGATGTTCACGTACGCGCCGCACCGGCACAGGTTGCCGCTCAGCTGCTCACGGATCTCACCGGGCGTCAGCCCCCGCGGGCTGCTTTCGGCGAGCAGGCCGGCCGCCGAGCACAGCTGACCCGGCGTGCAGTAACCGCACTGGAACGCGTCGTGCCGGATGAACGCCGCCTGCAGCGGATGCAGGTCATCGCCGTCGGCGAGCCCCTCGACCGTCGTGACCACCGAGCCGGCCGCCGCGACCGCGAGCACCAGGCAAGCGTTGACCCGCCTGCCGTCGAGCAGGACCGTGCACGCCCCGCACTGGCCATGGTCGCAGCCCTTCTTCGAGCCGGTCAGGCCGAGCCGCTCGCGCAGCAGGTCCAGCAGCGAGGTCCGGTTATCGACATCCAGTGTCGCGGTGGCCTCGTTGACGCGGAGGGTGACCGCCGTCCGGCTCATGCCGCGGGATGCAGGATGACCTTGGTGTATCGGCCGGTGCGCTGGTCGAACTTCTCGTAAGCCTCCGGCGCCTGATCCAGCGGGAGTTCGTGGGAGACCAGCAGGGACGGCTGCGCCCGGCCCGCCATGATCAGGTCGCGCAGGTGCTCGTTGTACCGCTTGACCGGGCACTGCCCGGTGCCCATCCGGTGCCCCTTCTGGAACAGCTTGCCGAAGTCGAAGCCGATCCGGCCATCCTTGGCGCCTTCGTTGGCCGCGCCGGGATCCTGCGGCATGTACACCCCGACCACGCCGATTCCGCCGGTGCTCCGCACGCATCCGACCAGCCAGTCCATCACCATCTCCGGATGCTCATTGCCGTCCGGGTCGTGCGCCTGGTAACCGACCGCTTCGATGCCGCAGTCCACCCCGAGGCCGCCGGTCGCGTCGAGGATGTGCTCGACCGGATCCCCGGCCGAGATGTCGACCGGCGTCGTCTCGAACCGCTCGGCCAGCACCAGCCGGTCCGTGTGCATGTCGACGACGAACACGCGCGAGGCGCCGCGCAGCCGTGCGCTGTGCGCCGCGAGGAGGCCGACCGGGCCGGCGCCGAACACCGCCACCGTATCGCCCGGGCTCACCCCGGCCAGTTCCGCGCCGTGGTAGCCGGTCGGGAAGATGTCGGACAGCATGGCGAAGTCCTGCTCGAACTCCTCTCCCGGCGGGAGCAGGAGCAGGTTGAAGTCGGCATACGGCACGCGCAGGTACTCGGCCTGCCCGCCGTCATAGGGCCCCATCTGCGCATAGCCGTACGCGCCGCCGTCCACGCCCTCGGTCGGATTGGCTCGCAGGCAGAACGAAGTCCAGCCGGACACGCAGTTCCGGCAGGTGCCGCAGGACACGTTGAACGGCACGCTGACCCGGTCCCCCGGCCGGAACCGGGTGATGCCCGGACCGGTCTCGACCACCACGCCCATGTTCTCGTGGCCGAGGATCTTGCCCTGCTCAACACTGGTCCGGCCCTCGTACATGTGCAGGTCGGATCCGCAGATGTTCGCCGACGTCACCTTGATGATCGCGTCGTTGGGCGCCTGGATCCGGGGTTCCGGCACTTCCTCGACCGCGACCTGGAACGGTGCCTTGTAGACAACTGCCTTCATGACTTCGCTTCCCTCCGTCGCGATGCGCCTTCTCGTCTAGTCGTCGGATTTGCCGCCGCTACCCGGCGCTCCGGCAGCGAAACCGGTCATGGCGGTGAGGCTGACGGCAGCCGGGAGGACGTCGGTTTCATGCGCAAGGTCATGCGGTGGAGGCTTTCTCTCCTGCTGGGAGGTGCCGGGCGAGGAACCGCACGATGCGCTGCCACGCCCGGGCGGCGGGCTCGGGGTTATGGAACATGGGCGCCATGCGGTTGTGAAACGCGTGTCCCGCGTCCTCTTCGACGTGGATTTCCACGTCCGGGCGGTCGGCCACCGCCTGCTCCACTAGCGCGACCTGTTCCGCGGAATGTAGGGATCCGAGCCGCCGAAATGGAACTGCAGCGGCGCGGCGACCTGGTCCAGCAGGCCGACATTGTCCGGCACCGCCGATCCGTACAACGACACCACGGCAGCCAATCCGGTCCCGCGCTGTGCCGCGAGGAAGTAAGCGATGGACCCACCCAGGCAGAAGCCGATGATCCCGGGCCGGCCGGTCACCTCGGGCAGCGCGCTCAGGTGATCCAGCGCGGCCGCCGCGTCCGCGACCCCCTGCCCGACATCGAAGCGGCTCGCCAGGGCGAGCGACTCCTGCAGGCCCGCTTCGTCGTGAGCGGCCTGGAAGCCGGGAACCAGCCGCCAGAACAGATCCGGCGCCCCGACGACGTACCCCAGGCCCGCCAGGTCCTCCGCGACCGCCCGGATGTAGTCGCTGACGCCGTAGATCTCCTGGATCAGCAGGAGCCCCGGGCCAGAGCCTCGCTCCGGCAGCCACACCGCGAGATCGAACGCTCCATCCCTGGCCCGCACCCGCTCGATCCGCGACTCCGGCATGTTGCCTCCTCTTCAGGCGCCCAGGATGCTCTCCATCCTGCCAGGCCGGGGCCGTCGCCGGTCATCTTCTCTGCTGGGAAGTAAAACCACCGCCGTTCGGGCTTTGTAGGTAACAGGTGTTCATTTAGCGAATGTGATGGTTTGCTAGGGGATCAATGGCGAACGCCGCGAGGCGCGCCGCTCTTCTGCTGGAGGCCGTCACATGGTCCCTAGACCCTTTCTCATCGCTGGCGTGGCCAGCCTGCTGCTGACGAGTCCGGCGCTGGCCAGCGCCGCGGCCGGAGGCCCAGGCCAATTCAGCACTGCGACACCGTCAGGCCAGACCCAGGGAGTCCCGCCGCCCGCGGAACGCATCGCGGCAACGACGGCGACGTACAACGCGATCGAGGCGAAAATTGCCGCGGGGCAGTCGCTGCGACTGCACTTCCCCGATCCCACCGCGTCAGAAGACATCATCGACTACGGCCTCCATGATCTGTGGAAGAGGGCGATCGACGGTGCCGGAGTGACCGTGGCTTACGTGGTCACCAACCCCGACCCGGACCTCAGCACGGCGCTCGCGACGTATGACACGGCGATGGACCTGCCGCCGGCGGACATCACCGACATGGCGCTCCCGGCGCCAACCGATCCGTCCGCGGTCTGCCAGGTCGAGTGCAGCACCGGCGAAGATCGTCTCGACGCGGAGGCGATCCACTCGATGGCGCCCTTCGCGAAGATCATTTTCGTCCACCCGCCAGTGCCGGAAACCATCGGCATGCAGGGCTGGCCAGAGGTAGCCCAGGCCATCAAGATGATCGCCGACCAGCATCTGGCCGACGTCGTCTCGGTGAGCCTGGGCGACCCCGAGAACGATTTCACCAACGACCCGACCAACCCGACCGCCACCCAGCAGGCGGCTATCCGCTCGCTGGATCCCGCGTTCCTCGACGCCGCCGCGCACAACATCCCGGTGATGTTCGCATCCGGTGACTGCGGCCCGACCGGACCGCCGGTTCTCGGCAGCACCGGCCAGTGCACCCCGGCGGTCGGCGTCACCGCGGGTCACGCGGCCGACAGCCCGTGGGTCACCGCGGTCGGCGGCACCATCCCCAACGCCGGCCTCGCCACCACGTCCGGGCGTACCGCTCCGGATGCGCTGTGGACCGCCCGGAACGACACCTCCGACGCGGAATCGGCCGGCGTCTCCACCGTTTACCCGAAGCCTTCGTGGCAGCGGGGCATCCCGGCGCTCAGCGGCGTCACCGGCCGTGCCTTCCCCGACATCTCGATGGACGCTTCTGACGGCACGTCGCAGGCATCGCCCACCTTCGCGGGCATCCTCGCGCTGGCCACGCAGCTACGCGGTGCCGATCTGGGCACGGTAAACCCGGCTCTGGCGGCGCTCGGACCGCGCGGCACGGCGGCGGGCATCGTCGACGTCCCGGCCGGCTACACGGACAGCGCATACGGCGTCGCTGGCTTCGCGACTGGTCCCGGCTACGACATCGCGTCGGGCTGGGGCACGATCTTCGCGCCTGCCTTCGTGCCCGCTCTGGTGAAGCAGATCGACCTCCAGGCCCTGGACCAGCCGAGCCGGCAGGCCAGCGAAGAGCTGGAGGAACTGCGAGCCGGCATCAGGACGTCCGCCCATGCCGTGGCCAGCGGTCAGACCGTCACGATCACCGGGAGCGGTTTCATCCCGGGCCGTACGCCGAACGGCACGACTATCCTGGACGGCTTCGGCGTGTTCCCGCCGCTGCCCGGGCAGTTCGGGGCGAGCCCTCCGTTCGTTAACCCGGGGTCGACGGTACCGGGCCAGACCTGGGACGACGTGACGGCTACCCGCACCGGACCCGGGAAGAAGTCGCCGGGCCAGCCGCTCACCGTGACCGGTCCCAACGGCAACGGCACCGTCACGATCACCATCGACACGACCGGAATGGCCGTCGGCACGTACACGGCGACAATCACCGGCCGCCTGCTGACACAGACCATCACGTTCAAGGTCGCAACGCCAGCTTCGGCTAGGCGGTAACGCCAGGGGCACCGCACGGCCGCCAGCCAGGCGAGCGCGTGCGGTGCCCGCTGTGCTGCGTTACGCGGTGACGGGTCCCGCGACCAGCGCGGCATTCTGGCGCTCGAACGCCTTGACCGCGCCACTGCGCCAGCCATCGGCGAAGGGCGAGGCGTGTTCAGAAAATGGGCCGGGGCGGATGCCGCTAGGGGATGGTTGGCGCAACGTACCCCCCGGGTGGGGGTGGTTGGCGCAACGTACCCCTTAGCTTGCCGGGTAAGGACGCGTCGGCCAGTGCCCCCGGCAACTGGACCGTGCGAAACTACCCTTTGCGGCGGATGGCAGCACGATGGGCGCTGCGGATGTGACGGCGGGCCGCCGCCCTGGCCCGCTGGGGATCCCGTGCGGCGAGCGCCTGGATGATCTCAGCGTGCTCACGGACCGAGCGAGCCGGACGGCCCGGGATCGCCAGCGTGGTCTCCATGCTCCGGGCGAGCATCTCCTGCAGCGCGTCCTGGGTCATGGCCAGGAACCGGTTGCTGGCGTACTCGGCGATCCGCAGATGCAACCTGGCGTCGAGTTCTTGCAGGGCTTGGGGCGGCCGCCGGCCGAGGACGGCCTGCTCTAGTTCCTCGAAGGTCTGCTGGAGGACCCGGAGCTGCTCCTCGGTGGCCGCGACCGCCGCCCACCCGGCCGCGGGGACCTCAAGTACTTCCCGCATAGCGAACAGCTCGTCCATGCCGATCTCCCGCAGCAGGGCCTGCCGGTGCAGGGCCTGCCGGTGCAGGGCCTGCCGACGCAGGGCGGAATCACCCTCGCCCGGCTGTGCCACGAACGCTCCTTTGCCGTGCCGGACAACCACGATCCCGCTGGTCTGCAGCGAACGCAGCGCCTCGCGCACCGACGTCCTGCTCACGCCGAGCAGCTGGCACAGTTCCCGCTCACCGGGGAGCCGGTCGCCCGGCGACAGGCCGTTACCGGCGATGAACCGCTCGACCTGCTCGGCCACCCGGGAGAACAGCGGCTCGGTCGATCCCATCCATTGCCAGCTGACCGCTGCCGGGACATCGGCCGAGGGGCCTGGCCGGGCTGGGCCGGGGGTGTCGGGGGGCGGAGCCCCCTGACCTGGGTCACCAGACACGTACCCGCACCCTAAGCGCTCGGGTGCAGCCTAGTCAGGGCGAACTCCCGGTGACCAAGCGCTTCCGCGCAAGTCAGACGGCCATTGACGGTGCGATCGATTATCGCCTCCAGCCGGTCACCGGCCTCGGCCAGGCTGTACTCGAGTTGCAGGAGGCCGGAGACGTCCAGGTCGATGTGCTCGCTCATGGTGCTGACCGTTATGGGGTTCGCGGAAATCTTCAGCACCGGCTCGACCGGATTTCCCACGACGTTACCCTGGCCGGTCGGGAAAAGGTGGATCACGGCGCCCGCGGCGGCAGTCAGCGTGATGAATTCCGCGGCCGCGCACGACGTATCCATGAAATTGAGCCCAGCCGCAGTCGGGCGTTCGGCCGGGTCCAGCGCGTCGACCACCGGGGCGGTCCCCGTCTTCTCGATGTTGCCGAGGGCCTTCTCCTCGATCGTGGACAGGCCGCCCCGGATGTTGCCCTGCGTCGGCTGGGAACCGAGCAGGTTCGCGCCCGTCCGCTCGACCATCGCTACATACCCGTCATAGAACGCCTGGAACTTCTTGCGCACGTCGTCGGTCGCGCACCGGGCGGCGATGAGATGCTCACCGCCGGTGAGCTCGGTCGTCTCACCGAAGATCACCGTGCCCCCGGCGGCGATATGCCGGTCCACCGCCTGGGACGTCGCGGGGTTCGCGCCGAGGCCGCTGGTGGTGTCCGACTCTCCGCACTTGATGCTCATCAGCAGCTCCCCGCGGCTGATAGGCACGCGCGAGATCTCGGAGGCGTCCTGCATAAAAAGTGCCGCGTGCCGGGCCGCCATCTCAAGGACGCGGAGGTCACCGTGACGCTCGATAGAGAAACTCGCGACCGGCTTGCCCGTCTCCGCTATGCCTGACGCGATGCGTTCGGTCCACGTCGGCTCGATGCCGATGACGATGGCAGCCGCCACGTTCGGATTGGCGCCGGTGCCGATCATCGTGCGGAAGAACAGCTCCAGGTCCGCGCCAAACTGCAGACGGCCATATGGGTGAGCGAGCGGGACAGTGCCGGGAATCGCCTTCGCGACGGATTCGGCAACCGCGTTCGACAGGTCATCCACCGCGATGATCAGGACGAGATTGCGGATGCCGACCCGGCCATCGGGCCTGCGGTAGCCGGTCAGAGGCTGTGCTGCCACCGGGCGCTCCTCAGGTTGTGAGTGTGGACGAGATCCCCGGCGCCGATCGCGCACCGGGCGCGGCCGATTGGCACACCGTATTCGATGACGATGTCATTCTCAGCGAGATCCCGCAGCGCGACCTTGTGCCCCAGCGGGACCGGTACACGCACAGCGACCATGACCCGTGTGCCGTCGTCGAGGAAGGCGGCAGGCGCGTCGCCGGGCTGAGCATCACATACCGCCACCGCAACGTCATCACCGTGGCGATGCCCGAGGAAGGTGACGGGGGACGCGGAATCGCTCAAGGAAAGCCTCCGTGGTCAGACCTCATATCATTAGCCCCTACGTACGGTAGAAACCTGTGCCCGCTCTGTCAACAAGTCGGCTACCGCGTAGGGGTTTGACAGCCCGCGTGATGCACGGCTAGTGTCACCGGCACCTAGTGGTCAGACCTGAGACCGGAGGCGTCCGGAGCGGGGGTGAGGCTGCGTGACAGGAACGGGCGAACCCGCGGCACGGGCCTCGGCCGACGACCAGGCTCGCTGGACGCGAGCGGCGTTCCAGATCTGGGCGGAGCTGCGGGGATGACGGCCAGGCTGGCCGCCGTGGGTCTCGGCCGGTGGGCGCGGGTGCTCGCCCGCGCCTACTCCGGCAGCGCCGTCGCCGAGCTGCGGGCCTGCTTTTCCCGGGACAACGAACGAACGGCGGCTTTCGCCGCGGACTTCGGCTGCGAACCCGCGCCGTCGCTGGCGGAACTGCTCGGCCGCGACGATATCGACGGCATCATCATCACTGCCCCGAACGACCAGCATGCCCCCCTGATCGAAGCAGCCGCCGCGGCGGGCAAGCATGTCTACACCGAAAAGCCCATCGCGGTTGAGATCGCTGACCTGAAACAGATACAACAGGCCGTTCGTCGGAATGGGATTGTCTTTTCCTGTGGGCACAGCGCGCGGCGGCTGGCCGGGATGCGGGAGATGAAACGCGCGCTCGAGGCCGGCGAAACCGGGACGGTATCCATGGTGGAAGCGGTCTTCGGGAACGAGCGCGGGCTGGAAATCAAGCCGGGTGACTGGCGGGCGGACCCCGCCGAGGCACCGGGCGGGCCGCTGACGCAGCTTGGCATCCATCAGATCGACAACCTCCAGTACCTGCTGGGCCAGGTGGTACGGGTGACGGCGGTAGGCCGCGCGCCGCGACCTGACATAGCCAACCACCTGGTCGCGGGGGTGCTGCTCGAGTTCACTGATGCGCTCGGCTATCTCGGCTGCAACTGGCTGTCGCCGGGCAGCTTCACCGTCGATGTGTACGGCACCGCGGCACGACTGCGGTATGAGCTGGACTTCTCATGGTGGAGCAAGTCGTCGCAGACCGACGCGCATACGCGCTTGACGCGGACCTTCATCGCTGCCGACAGCGCGGACCCCGATGCTCGGACGCTACGTACCGACACGGTCGAGTTGTCTGCGCGCGACCATCTGCGGGAAGAGATCGAAGAGTTCGCGCTGGCGCTCCAGGGCTCGGCGCGGGTCGAGGTCGGACTGGCCGAGGCGACCGCCAATGTCGCCGTGCTGCGGGCCGCGACACGATCCATGGCAGAAAATCGTCCGGTGGAAGTGGCCGAGATTTACGATGAGATCAATGGCTAGCCGCCGCTTCGAGGAGCTCACCGACCCCGAGATCGCCGCCGCGCTCGCCCGCAGCCCGCGGGCGATACTGCCCATGGGCAGTATCGAGCAGCACGGCCCGCACCTGCCTACCGGCACCGACTTCTTCGCGGCCACATCGATCGCGCTGGCCGTCGCGGAGCTTACCGACGCGCTGGTGCTGCCGCTGTGCCCGCTAGGGGTGACGCCCATGCACATGCCCTATCCGGGCACGGTGTCGTTGCGCCCGCAGACGCTGCAGGACGTGATCTGGGACATCGGATCCTCGCTGGCCTCGCACGGATGCCGCGAGCTCGTCATCCTCAACTGGCACGAGGGCAACATCCCGTCGCTCGCTCTGGTGGCCGAACGCCTGCACCGCTCCCTCCAGCTGGCGGTGGTGACCGTCCAGGCTTGCTACGTGGCGGAGGAAAGGTTCGGGCCGGCGGCCGGCGGGCTCACGCACGGCGGGACGATCGAGGCGTGGTCGGTGCTGGGCTACCGCCCGGACCTGGTGCACCTGGACCGGGCGGCGGGAGGCGGGGACCGGTTGCGGGGCGAACTGGCTGACCGGCTGCGCCGGGACCGGGCCTTCCAGCCGGTGCTGACCGACGTGCGGACCATGTCCGCGACCGGCTGGTACGGTGACCCCGGCGGGGCCACCGAGGAGCAGGCCAGGTCGTTCCTGGCGTCGCTGGCCGAAGAGATCGCCGCCCGGCTGAGCGGCGTGTTCGAGGCGCTGGCACAGGTGCAGCCCGGCTCCGGTCCCGGCCCCGGCCCCGGCCCCGGCGGGGAGGATCCCACGTGACAGCGGTCATCCGCCCCGAGCAGGGCCGGATGCTGCCGCTGCCCGGGCGCACCGCGACCGAGCTCGTCTCCGCTGCCGAGGGCGGCCACGACGTCACTGTGCGCCGGGTCGTGATCCCGCCCGAACGGCCATCGGTCACCCCTCGCGGCCCGCACGTCCATCCGGACTGCACGGAGGTCATGCTGGTCCTCGCAGGCAGCGGCGAGTTCACCGCAGGTGACCGTTCCTGGCCGGCCGGACCCGGTGACGTGATCGTGGTCTCCCCCGGACAGCCGCACCGTACCCGGAACACCGGCCCGGATGACCTGGTGCTGTGCTGCGTCTTTCCGGTTCCGGAACTGGTCACGGTGGAGGACCCGCCATGAGCACAGACGTCATCTGCCTGCGGCCGGAAGCAGACTTCCTTGAGGTCGGCGTGCTACCGCCGGCCGACCTCGCCATCACGTACGCGGAACCGCTCCGGGTCCCGCTGCAAGACCTGGCCACCGCACGGGCGGTGGTGCTCGCCTCGGTCGGTCCGCGGCTGGAACGCAGCTGGCTGGACAAGATACCGGACCTGGAGCTCGTGCAGTTCACCGGAGCTGGGGTGGACCGCGTCGGCGACGCGTGCGCGCACCGGCCGCACGTGACCGTGGCCGGCATACCCGCCGCCAATGCCCGCGAGGTGGCCGAGTACGTGCTCTTCGCGGCGGGCGCCCTGTTGCGCAGGCTGGCCTTCGCCGACCGCGGGATACGGGCCGGCCAGTACGCGGACACGCGCGCCCGGCTGACCCCTCGGTACGCCCGCAGCCTGCATTCGCGCACGGCTGGGGTCGTCGGCCTCGGCCAGATAGGCCTGGCCGTGGCGCGGCTGCTGGGGGCCGTGGGCGCGACCGTCTGCTACACGGATCCGGCGCCGCCTGACGCCGGCGCGGCCGCCTCCCTCGGGCTTGACCGGCTCAGCCTCGATGACCTGCTGGCCCGCTGCGACCTGGTCACCCTGCACGTGCCGCTGCTGCCGTCCACCCGCCGCATGCTCGGCGAACCGCAGCTTCGCCGGATGCCGCCCGGTGCGCTGCTGATCAACGCGTCGCGCGGCGGCGTAATGGATGAGGTAGCACTCGCCCGGGTGCTCACCGACGGGCACCTGGGGGGCGCCGCGGTCGACGTCTACCAGACCGAACCCCCGGCCGCTGATTCGCCGCTGCTCACCCTGCCGCCACCGGTGGCCGACCGGCTGCTGTTCACACCGCACATGGCCGGCGTCGCTTACGAGGCGGCCCAGTCCCTGTACACCCAGGCCTGGGACAACGTCAGCCGCATCCTGAATGGGCAGAGCCTCGAGAAAGGAGCCGATTCCCGGTGAGCACCAGCCTGAGCGGAATGCGCCTGCTGTCCGTCATCTCGCTCGGCAGCGGCGTGACCGGCGGGGAAGGCCTGGCCGTGCACGCCGGGCGGGGCGGGCGGCGGACCCTGTTCGTCGCTGCCGAACACGCCCCGGCCGACTTCGTGGCCGTCGATGTGACCGATCCCCGCCTGCCGGCGGTGGTCTACAGCAACAGCATCCCGACGGGAGTCCGGTCGAACAACCTGGCGATCCTCGGCGAGCTGCTTGCCGTGACCCGGCAGGCCAACGAGCCAGGCGGGAAACCGGCCGGGGTGGAGTTCTTCGACATCTCCGCACCGGCGCAGCCCCG
>JAFARZ010000417.1 GCA_019245115.1 Streptosporangiaceae bacterium
ACACCGCCGGCTTACCAGGAGCCCCGCCCGCCACCAAGGCGACACACCGCGAACCCCGCGAAAAACAGCCGCTACCGCCTCACCAGCCACCACAGACACACAACCGTGACCCGCCCGTCGTCATCCAGAAATATGCGACAGAGCCGGTTTCCGGCACCTTTTCTTCCAAAGGGCTCTTTTCTTCCCACTGAAGGATGGCCCATGTGCCCGCTATGTATCGATATGCATAGTTCACCCAGGCTGTTCAGCGCACTCTAGCAAAGACGACATGCCCAACATGCCGCAAACGCGCGTTATTTTGGAACGCGCACCCAGTACCATAAAGTCACCACGAAGCGTAAAACCACCACGCCAGCCATGGCATCGCGAGCCAGTGGCGGCTGGCCAGGCGGGCTTAACTCACCGGCATTGGTCGTACAGGGTGACAAGTCGGACGGAGATCCGATCCGCGTGGCGTTACGAGGCGGGCGGGGTGGCCGTTACGAGGCGGGCGGGACGTTCCACGTGAGGATGACCGGCTCGTCGTGCTCGGTGCCCAGGGTGGAGACGGTGCCGGTATCAAGGCGGAACAGGCGGCCGCCGGACGGCTCGAGGCCGAGCCAGCGAGCGGTGAGGACGCGCAGCACGTGCCCGTGGGCCACCAGGACGATATCTCCTTCAGGCAGCAGCGGCCGGACGCGGGCCAGCACCCGGTCGGTCCGCTCGCCGACCTGTTCCACGGTTTCGCCCGGGTGGCCGGCGTCACCGGGGATGACGCCGTCGCGCCACAGGTACCAGCCGGGGCGGGTGGCCTGGATCTCGGCCGTCGTCATGCCCTCGTATCCGCCGTAGTCCCACTCCCACAGGTCCGGGTCGGGCTTGGCGGCCCCCGCGGCGCCGCGGCCGGAGGCCAATTCAGCGCCGCCCAGGGCCAGCTCGGCTGTCCGGACCGCGCGCTGGGCCGGGCTGGTGAACACCGCGGCGAAATGGCGCTTCGCCAGCAGCGGCGCCAGGGCCGCCGCGGCGGCCTCGCCGCGCGGAGTGAGCGGGACGTCGGTCCGCCCCGTGTGCTTGCCGGCCTGGCTCCATTCCGTCTCGCCATGCCGCAGCAGTATCAGCTCGCCCATATCAGAGGAGTTTGCGCAGGGCCAGGAGGTCGCGCATGGGAGCGTGGACCTTGACCCTGCCGGCCACCCACATGCGGGCGATGTTGGCCGGGGATTCCGCCAGGTGCAGGACATCGTCGCTGGCAGCGGCCAGGCGGATGTCCGCGGGCGGCTCATCCGGGGACGCTTCCCGCACCGGGTCGGTGCCGTCCGCGGTGAACCGGGTCACGAACATCACGCCGAGGTCGGTCACCTCGCAGCTCATTGACCGGTCGCTGAAGAAGCTGGACCGGTCCTTGGCGTTCATCTCGGTAAACCGGCCGGTCAGCTTCTGTAGCGCCTCACGACATTCCTCGGCTGAAGCCATGCTCGCTCACCCCTCGCCTCGCTCTATGTTCCCTCAGCGGGGGGAGGGGTCCCCCCGCGGCCCCCCTCATGCCCCAACTGACGGTAGCGTTCCACGCGGAGGGTAGCGCACATGGAAGGAGAAAACCCAACGGTGACACCCTGGTCTGGTGAGGAGCCGGAGCCTGGTGACGAGTCGGCGGGTGACAACTACATGGTGACGGGTGACGAGCGAGTCGATGAGGCAGTGGCCGGCCTGGCGCGGCTCACGGACGTTCCGGTCGAGGACCACCCCGCTGTGCTCGAACAGGTTCATCTGCGGCTGGGGGAGATCCTCGGGGAAGTGGAGTCTGGTGACGACCAGAGTCCGGCTTGACGCGGAACTGGTCCGGCGCGGCCTGGCCCGGTCCCGGGAACAGGCGGCCGAACTGGTGGCGGCCGGGCGTGTCACGGTGGCCGGGAGCACAGCCGCCAAAGCCGCCACGCAGGTCACCAGAGACGCGCCGATCAACGTCACCGAAACCGATGACCCGGGCTACGTGTCGCGCGGCGGGCACAAGCTAGCCGGGGCGCTCAACGTATTTCAGGACCTGCACGTCACGGGCCGCAGGTGCCTGGACGCTGGCGCCTCGACCGGGGGATTCACCGACGTGCTGCTGCGGGCGGGCGCCGCGCACGTGGTCGCGGTCGACGTCGGGTACGGGCAGCTCGCCTGGTCGCTGCGCACCGACCCGCGGGTCACCGTGCTCGACCGGGTCAACGTGCGGACGCTGCGGCCGGAACAGGTCGCCGGCCCGGACGGAGAGGCGCCCGGCCTGGTCGTCGCCGATCTCTCGTTCATCTCGCTGACGCTGGTGCTGCCGGCCCTGGTGGAGTGCGCGAAGCCGGACGCGGACTTCATCCCCATGGTGAAGCCGCAGTTCGAGGTGGGCCGGGGACGTGTGGGTGCCGGGGGAGTGGTTCGTGATACCACAGAACGTTCGTATGCCATAAGAAGAGTTTGTGACGCGGCGGGGAAGCTGGGGCTCGGGGTGCGGGGGATTACGGCGAGTCCCCGGCCCGGGCCGGCCGGAAACGTGGAATATTTCCTGTGGCTGCGGCGGGGCGCGCCACCAGTGGACGAAGCCCGGCTGCGGCAGGCGATCGAGGAGGGACCCGGATAGTGGGACCGCGAACGATGCTGCTGATGGCACACACCGAGCGGCCGACCGCGCTCCGCATGGCGCTGCTGGCGGCCGATCGGCTGAGCGCCGCTGGGATCGTCGTCCGCGTGCTGGAGACAGAGGCGCCCGAACTCGGCTGCCCTGACGTCAGGGAAGTGCCGGCCGGGCCGGGCGCGGCGGCAGGCGCCGAGCTTGTCATCGTGCTCGGCGGGGACGGTTCGCTGCTGCGCGCGGCCGAGCTGTCGCGGCCGGCCGGGGTACCGCTGATCGGGGTGAACCTCGGCCACGTCGGATTCCTGGCCGAGGCCGAGCCGGACGGGCTCGCCGATGTCATCGACCGGCTCGTCGCGCGGAAGTACGTGGTCGAGGAGCGGATGACGATCGACGTCACCGTGCGCCGCAACGGAGATCTGCTCTCGACGACCTGGGCGCTGAACGAGGCGACGGTGGAGAAAGCCGCACGAGAGCGGATGATCGAAGTCATCTGCGAGATCGACGGACGGCCGCTGTCCCGGCTGGGCTGCGACGGAGTGGTGTGCTCAACGCCCACTGGATCCACCGCGTACGCGTTCTCGGCCGGCGGCCCGGTGGTGTGGCCCGAAGTGGAGGCGTTGCTGATGGTGCCGATCAGCGCGCACGCCCTGTTCGCGCCGCCGCTGGTGGTGTCGCCATCCGCCGTGCTGGCGGTGGAAGTGATTTCGGCGGCACCGGGTGGCGTTCTGTGGTGCGATGGGCGACGTAAAGTCGATCTGCCCACCGGAGCCAGGGTCGAGGTCCGCCGGGGCGCGCTGCCGGTGCGGCTGGCCCGGCTGGACGATCCGGGATCGAACGGCGCGCGGTTCACCGACCGGCTGGTCGCGAAGTTCGGGCTCCCGGTGGCGGGCTGGCGAGGCCGTAGGCCAGGGGGGTCTCGGGGGGACGGCTCCCCCCGGAAGGAGGGCGAGCATGCTTGAGGAGGTCCGCATCTCCTCGCTCGGCGTGATCGACGAGGCGGTGCTAGAGCTCTCGTCCGGGTTCACCGCGCTGACCGGGGAGACCGGGGCCGGCAAGACCATGGTCGTGACCGCGCTCGGCCTGCTGTTCGGCGGGAAGGCCGATCCGGCCCGGGTACGGCCCGGCGCGTCGCGGGCCGCGGTCGAGGGACGGCTGCTGGTGTCGCCGGACATCGCCCGTGAGGTCGAGGAGGCGGGCGGCGACCTCGACGACGCCGATCCCGGCGACGATGATCTCGGCGGCAGGGGCTCGACGCTGGTACTGAGCCGCACCGTGTCGGCGGAAGGGCGGTCCCGGGCGTTCGCGGGCGGCCGTTCGGTGCCGGTGTCACTGCTGCAGGTCCTGGCCGATGACCTCGTCGCGGTGCACGGCCAGGCGGATCAGCGGCAGCTGCTCAAGGCCGGGTGGCCGCGCGACGCGCTGGACCGGTACGCGGGCGCCGAGCTGGGCGCGGTCTTGTCCGACTACCGGCGCGTTTACACCCGGCATCGCGAGGTGGTCGCCGAACTGGAATCGCTGCGGCTGGCGTTGCGCGACCGGGTGGCCGAGGCGGAGTTCCTGCGGCTCGGGCTGGCCGAGGTGGAATCGGTAGCCCCGGTCGCCGGTGAGGACGCGTCGCTGCTGGCCGAAGAGCAGCGGCTGGCCAACTCCGACGCGCTGCACTCGGCGGCGTCCGCGGCCCATGAGGCGCTGCTCGGCGATCCGGCGTCGGCCGAGTCCTCGGCCTCGGACGCGGTGACGCTGCTCGGCGTGGCGTCGCGCGCTCTGGAGGCGGCCAGGTCACACGACTCGATGCTGGCCGGGCTGGCGGATCGCCTGTCCGAGGCGTCCTACCTGGTGTCAGATGTGGCGGCGGAGCTGGCTTCGTACGCGGATACGGTTGACTTCGACCCGGCCCGGCTCGCGGCGGTACAGGAACGGCGGGCCGCGCTGGCGAAGCTGGTGCGATCCTACGCGGGCGAGTCCGCGGACGTCGCGGGAGTGCTTGACTGGGCCAAGCGGGCCGGGGCGCGGCTGCTGGAGCTGGACGGGGATGACGAGCGGATCGCGGCGCTGGAGACCGAAGAAGGCGATCTGTCGGCGCGGGTCGCGGAGCTGGCGACGGAACTGACGTCGCTGCGTAAGGCGGCGTCGTCGCGGTTCGCAACCCTGGTGACTGAGGAGCTTGTGGCGCTGGCGATGCCGCACGCCACGCTGGCCGCCGCCGTGTCACCGCTGGAATCCGGGCCGGGACCGTTCGGCGCCGACGAGGTGGAATTCCGGCTCGCCCCGCATCCGGGCGCGCCGGCGCTGCCCCTGCACAAGGGCGCGTCCGGTGGTGAGCTGTCCCGCGTCATGCTGGCCATCGAGGTGGTGTTCGCCGGGGCGGACCCGCTGCCGACGTTCGTGTTCGACGAGGTCGACGCCGGCGTGGGCGGCAAGGCGGCGGTGGAGATCGGGCGCCGGCTGGGCCGGCTGGCCCGATCGTCCCAGGTCATCGTCGTCACGCACCTCCCGCAGGTGGCCGCGTTCGCCGACAACCACCTGGTGGTGGAGAAGTCCGACGACGGCCTGGTCACCTCCAGCGGCGTGGTGCGGCTGGACCGGTCCGGTCGGGTGCGGGAGCTGTCCCGGATGCTGGCCGGGCTCGAGGATTCCGAGTACGGCCAGGCACACGCCGAGGAACTGCTCGCGCTGGCCGACGGCGAGCGGTCCCCTTCATGATCATGGGTCATTTGCGGGAATAGTTACCGCCTATGACCCATGATCATGGGATTCAGCGGTGGCGGTGGCGGTGGCGCGGCGGGCACGGAGGTTGCGGTTCTTGATGCGGTTGCCGCACGTGGCCATGTCACACCAGGCCCCCCGGCGGCTGTGCGAGCGGTCGTAGAACGCCCAGCGGCAGTCCGGGTTGCCGCACAGCTTCAGGCGATCCCAGGTGCCGTCGGCCTGGGCGTCGCGGATGATCAGCAGCAGGTGCATCAGCCCGTCGGCGACGCTTGACGCGCCCTGGCCGGCCGGGATGAGCAGCACCTGCCCGGCCTGGGTGACCTCCAGCCGCGGCTGGGCGCTGGCCAGCACTGTTTCCAGCGGGCGCAGCTCGTCCGGGGTCAGCGGGTCACGTCCGATCAGTGCCCGGATGCTCTCCCGGACCTCGCGGACCAGGTTGAGGTCACCGTTGGCGTAAGGCAGGCCGGCTTCGGCCAGCCAGGCGCGGGCATCGTCATCCCGGGCCAGCCGGTCGGTGTGGTTGTCCGCGTCCAGCGTGTTGACGAACGACTGCACCATAAGCAGCGGCATCGGGGCCGGCTTGTCCTCGATGTCAGGCACCCACGAAGGCAAGGTCGTGCCGTTCAGTGTCGTGCCGTCCAGGTTCATGCCGCTCAGGCTAGATCACCTCCTGCGTACGCGCAGTGCGACGGTCCCGCACACGCTCATGCGTGACCTATAACTCACTTTGACTGGTCATGCATGACCAGTATAATCGGTTTAGTGGTCACGAGTTGAAGAGGTGAGTGCTGATGCTCATGCTGCTTGCTGATGAGCTTGATCATCTGACCCTGCAGCAGGTCCGGCCCTGGCACCGGCTGCTCGCGTGGTGCCGCGCGGCGGCCCTGGACCGGGCGCTGGCCGACGGGGCCGATCCGGAGGGGAACGCGTACCTGGCCGCCCGGGCGCTGCAGCTTACTTCGGTGAAGTCCCGCCGTCACCTGGCGGATGGAGTGCGCCGGGCCCTCGCGGTGGGAACGGAACGATCGCCGGGTACGGCCCGGCCGGGCCGCATGCCCGCATGGTCGGCGCGCGTGCCGGTCCGCCGCGACAGCGTCGCGACGGCGGCGGCCGAACTCGGCGCGTTGCCCGGTTACCTGCTCGCGGACCGACCGGTGCCCGCGCAAGGCGTCGCCATGGTGCGCCAGCTGCTGTCCGATGGCGCCGGCCCGCTCTATCGCGAGCCTCAGTACCGCGGGCCCCAGGAGCGCGAGCCCCAGGACCGCGAGCCCCAGGACCGCGAGCCCCAGTACCGCGGGTCCCAGTACCGCGGGTCCCAGTACCGCGGGCCGGGCCAGGCTGACCTCAGGGACGCTGTCCGGCGAGCTGCCGCCGCGCTCGCCGGGTGACCGGAGCGCCCGAACAACGGCATCGGTGTCACATTCATGCCGTCCTGACGGCGTGGCTGTGGCAACCATGTCGTTGAGCGGGTCCGGATCGTGACCGCGGTGCCTCTGGCAGCTTCTAGAGTGTGACCCAGATCATATTCTACTAATAAGATCGATTAAGTATACTTAACGGTATGAAGGCTTTCGCGCCGTTCATAGGCCGTCGCTACGTCGACTTCAAGCGGATATGCAGCGCCGTCTGTCGCTGATCAGGAATCGCCGCCACGCCCGCGATTCTGCCAACGCTTCGTAGCTAGATGAGCGAATCCGGTATTTCGACCGCTCTGATCCCGTTCCGCGCCCGGTCAGCTCCGGATGGATGTGACATCCACCCGGTTGTATGCGGGTCGCTGCCACATCCATCCCCTGAAAGCCCCGGCCCCTGAAAGCCCCGGCCCCTGAAGCCGGCCCCTGAAAGCCCGGCCAGCACACCCGAAAGGAACACAGCATGCCGAGCACGAACCGATTCGAGATCCGCAAGCTCACCGCGCGCATCGGCGCGGAGGTGATCGGCGCCGGACCACAGCTCGACCTCGATGACGACGGCATCATCGAGATCCGCGCCGCGCTGAATGAGCACAAGGCGCTGGTGTTCCGCGACGTCACCATCGACGACGAAGGGCAGCAGCGGTTCGCCGGCTACTTCGGTGATCTGACCTCCGCTCACCCGACCGTGCCCGCTATCGAGGGCGCGCCGAACGTCCTCCCGGTGGACAGTGAACTCGGCCGGGCCAACCACTGGCACAGCGACGTGACGTTCGTGGTCAGCCCGCCGCAGGCAAGCACGCTGCGCAGCATCGTCGTCCCGCCCTACGGCGGCGAGACGCTGATCGCCAGCTCGGCGGCGGCGTACCGCGATCTTCCCGAGGCGCTGCGCGCGTTCGCCGGGTCGCTGTGGGCGGTGCACACCAACGACTACGATTACGCGGTGCCGCCGGAGAGCGCGGACGAGGCGGAGAACGAGCGGCGCGCGCAGTTCATCTCGATCAGGTACGAGACGGTTCACCCGGTCGTCCGGGTTCACCCGCTCACCGGTGAGCGCGGGCTGTTCATCGGCGGCTTCGCCCAGCGCATCCTCGGCTTCTCCGGCGAGCAGTCGCGCGACATCCTGCGTCTGCTGCAGTCCTACGTGACCCGGCCGGAGAACGTGCTGCGCTGGCGGTGGGAGCCGGGGCAGCTCGTGCTGTTCGACAACCGGATCACCCAGCACTACGCGATCGACAACTACGACGACCTGCCGCGCCGGCTGAACCGGGTCACCGTGGCCGGCGACATCCCGGTCGGCGTCGAAGGCAAGCAGAGCTACTCGCTGACCGGCGACGCCTCGCACTACACAACGGTCGCGCAGGTCAAGGAACTCGCGGCCGTATGAGCTACCGTAAGCCTCATGGGCAAGCTCAGGGTGCTGTTCGTTGGCGGCAGCGGGATCATCAGCTCGGCGTGCTCGCGCGTCGCGGTCGATAGCGACGTCGAACTGTACGTGCTGAACCGCGGGCGAAGCACCACCCGCCCGCTGCCCGCCGCGGTGACGATGCTGCGTGCGGATATCGGGGAACCACAGTCCGTTCGTGATCAGGTAAAAGATCTTGACTTTGACTCGGTGGTGAACTGGGTCGCGTACACCCCTGACCAGGTGCGGCGGGACATCGAGTTGTTCGCCGGGCGGACCAGGCAGTACGTGTTCATCAGCTCCGCGTCGGCCTACCAGACCCCGCCATCGCGACTGCCGGTCACCGAGTCCACGCCGCTGCGCAACCCGCTCTGGCAGTACTCACGCGACAAGATCGCCTGCGAGGACGTGCTGACCGCGGCTTACCGGGAACAGGCGTTCCCGGCCACGATCGTCCGGCCGTCGCACACCTATGACCGGACGTCGGTGCCGTTCGACGGCGGCTGGACTGTGCTGGGCCGGATGCTGGCCGGCAAGCCGGTCATCGTCCATGGCGACGGGACGTCGCTGTGGACCCTGACGCATCACGAGGACTTCGCCCGCGCGTTCGTCCCGCTGCTCGGCCATCCGCGCACATTGGGCGAGGCGTTTCACATCACCACCGACGACGCGCTCACCTGGGACCAGATCGCGCACGCGCTGGCCGCGGCGCTCGGCGTGACGCCACGGATCGTGCACGTCACGTCGGACGAGATCGCGGCGGCCGATCCGGCCTGGGGCGCCGGCCTGCTGGGCGACAAGGCGCACTCGCTGGTGTTCGACAACACGAAGGTGCGCCAGGTCGTGCCCGGCTGGCGGGCGGTGATCCCGTTCGAGCGGGGCGCGCGGGAGATCGCGGACTGGTATCTCGCGGATCCGGCCCGGCAGGTCACCGACCGGCGGCTGGACGCGCTGATGGACAAGCTCGCCGAAACCAGGGCGTGACAGCGAAACCGCAGCGTTACCCGCAAGGCGTACGATCATGCCAGGACCGAGGGAAAGGAGGTACGCCGTGAACATTTCGTCCATGTATGCCGCGCGCCTCCGCGGACCGGAGGGCGCGCTCCGTTAGTACAGAAGGAGCAGCAATGACCGTTCGTGTCCGAAGCATCACGTTCGACAGCAAAGAGCCGTACAAGCTGGCCCGGTTCTGGTCGGAGCTGACCGGGCTCACCGAAGATCCCGACGACATCAACCTGCCCGAGCACGACGAGGCTCTGCTGCTCGGCCGGAACGGGTCGCCGAACCTGCTGTTCATCCGCGTCCCGGAAGACAGGCAGGTCAAGAACCGCGTCCACCTCGACCTGACCCCGCCGGACTCCGATCCGGCGACCAGGGACGCGGAACTGAAGCGGATCCTGGCGCTCGGCGCGACGATCGTCGAGGACCACCGCCGGCCCGACGGCGGCGGCTGGATCTGGCTCGCCGACCCCGAGGGCAACGACTTCTGCCTAGAGCGGGGGGTCTGGGGGGGATAGCCGCCAGATGGCCTCCCACTGGGACCACTGCCCAGGCGCTCCCAGCGGCTGCCGCCATGTCTGATCGATCCGCGGCGGCAGCACCGGCTCGAATCGCGGCGGGCTGAACAAGGCGTCCAGCTCCGCGGCGCTGAAGTAGTGGATGATCAGGCCGGCCTTGGACCCGGCCAGGTACCGGACGGTGAACCCGCCGTCCGGTGCCTGCTCGGTGATCTCGTGCGCCGGCCACACATCGGTACTCACCGCGTTGACCCGGAGGCAGAACAGCCCGCCCGGCCGCAGCCTGCGCTGAGCCTCGGCGATGACGGATCCGGTGGTGGCCCGGTCCCCGTGCTGGAACACCTGGATGCCGATGACCAGGTCATACGTGTTGTCCTTGGCCAGCGCGCTGAAATCGCCGTGAACCAGCCGGCCGGCGAACTCCGGCGCGCTCGCGGCCAGTTGCGCCAGCGCCGTCCCGGAGATGTCCAGTCCGGTCAGCGTCAGCCCGTTGCGGGACAGCGGCAGGAAGTTACGCCCGTTCCCGCAGCCCACGTACAGGCCCTGGGTCAGCCCGTAGCTTCGCGCTGCCCGGAGGATGTCATCGGTGAACGGCACCGGTGGTTCCCCCTGGTACCGCCCGCGCCGGTATTCGGCCTCCCATGAAATCTCGGCATCCATGCCCTGATCGTGCCGTGATAACCATTTGCCGCGCCAGTTGATCAGCATGGATCATGGAGAACATGCACGTGGAGGCCATCAACATCGGTCCGAGCGAAGCGCTCGCCCCGGTCGGTTCGGTTCGCGCCGTGGCCGGCAAGGGGCTGGAGGGGGACCGGCACTACTTCGCCGATGGCGCGGAGCCCGGGACCGCGCTGACGCTGATCGAGGCCGAGGCCATCGAGGACGCCGGCCTGACCGGCGCGCAGTCCCGCCGCCAGGTCGTGGTGCGTGGCATCCGCCTGAACGACCTGGTCGGCAAGCGGTTCTACGTCGGCGAGGTGGAGTGCGTGGGCACCGAGCTGTGCGAACCGTGCCTGCACCTTCAGCAGCTCACCCGGCCCGGCATCATCAAGGACCTCATCCACCGCGGCGGCATCCGCGCGGACATCCTGACCGGCGGGATCATCTCGGTCGGCGACAAGGTCAAGACCTTATTTACCGCGAACGGCTGGCGTTTCTCCTCTGATAACGCTTCCCTGAGGCGGGTGGCTTGCGCGGCGAGGTACCGGCGTTCCGGGATGCTGGTGGACAGCCGGGCCGCCTGCGCGTAGGCCTCCGCCGCGCGCTTTTGCTCGCCGGCCAGTTCGAGCAGATGGCCCTGGGCGGCGAAAAGCCGGTGGTGCTTCGCCAGCCGCTTGTCCTCGGCCAGGGTTCCGAGCAGTTCCAGGCCTGCTCGCGGGCCCTGGACCATGCCCACGGCGACCGCGCGGTTGAGCGTGGTGAACGGGTTGGGCGCGGCGAGCTCGAGCAGGTCATACAGCCCGAGGATCTGTTTCCAGTCGGTGTCGTCCATGGTCGCGGCCTCGTCGTGGACCGCGGCGATCGCCGCCTGCAACTGGTACGGGCCCACCTGGCCGCTGGCCAGGGCGCTGGTGATGAGGACCGTGCCTTCGTCGATCCTGGACCTGTCCCAGCGGGAACGGTCCTGTTCGGCCAGCGGCACCAGGCTCCCGTCCGGCTGGGTCCGGGCGGGCCGCCGCGCGTCGATCAGCAGCATCAGCGCGAGCAGGCCGGCGACCTCGGGCTCGCCGGGCAGTAGCCGGTACAGCCAGCGGGTGAGCCGGATGGCTTCGCCGGACAGCGCGGGCACGGTCACCGCGTCGCCCGCCGACGCGGTGTACCCCTCGTTGAACACGAGGTAGAGGACATGCAGCACGGCCGGCAGCCGCTCCGCGACCGGGCCGTGGAGGCTGAAGTCGACGTTGGCGTCCCGCAGCGTCTGCTTGGCCCGGCTGATGCGCTGGGCCATGGTCGCCTCGGGCACGCCGAACGCCGCCGCGATCTGCGCGGTGCTCAGCCCGCCGATCGCCCGCAGCGTCAGCGCGATCTGGCTCGGTACCGAGACCGCCGGATGGCAGCAGCCGAACAGCAGCGCCAGCGAGTCGTCGGCGTCTTTTGCGCCGGCCGTGCTCTCGTCGGCCGGGCCGGCCAGCAGTTCGGACTGGGGCGTCGCGAACGCGATCCGGTCTTCCCGTTCCCGCCGGGCCTGCTCGCTGCGAACCTGGTCCGTGAGCTTACGGCTGGCCACCGTGACCAGCCAGCCCCGGGGATTGTCCGGCAACCCGCCGGCCGGCCACGCTACGGCTGCGGCCAGCAGCGCCTCCTGGGTCGCGTCCTCGCACAGGTGGAACTGCGCCGTCCCGTACCGGCGGACCAGCGCGGCGAGGACCTGCGGCGCGAACTCGCGCAGCAGGCCCTCATCGGCGTCCCGCAGTGTCTTCGTCACAGATCGTTCTTCGTCACAGATCGTTCTTCGAATCGTGCAGGATCGGCCACAGCTCTACGGGTTCCTCATCGGCCCACGGCATGTCGGCCGCGATCTGGTGCGCCCGCTCTTCGTTCTCCACGTCGAGCAGGTAGAAGCTGGCGATGTACTCCTTGGTCTCCTGGTAGGGCCCGTCGGTGACGGCCGGCAGGCCGTCCTGGCCACGGCGCACCAGTCTGGCCTGCATCTCGGCGCCCAGCCCGTAGGCCCCGATCAGCTCGCCGGTCTCCTCGTACTTCTTGTTGAACGCGTCCTGCCGGGCGATGGCCTCCGGCCACGCCTCCGCCGGGAACGACGCCCACTTCTCCTCGTTGCCGTAGATCAGCATCAGGTACTTCATCCTGGGGTTCCCTCCATATGCCGGGTGCTGTCACAGGTGCTCTCACCCACCAGTCGGAGCCGCCACCCCGTTCTCGACATCCCCCGCCAACATATCCGCCGTGTGATGTGGTTCCGCCGTGTCACCCGATCGGGCGTCATGACATCGCCGCCTCGATCGGGAATGCTGACTGGGGTAGCTCCGGTGGGGGGGCTTGGGGTGCCCCGGGCCGTTCACCGGCCCGGGGCATCCTCACTGAGACGATCGGCACTGAGACGATCGGCGTGGGCGAATGACTGGTACGGCACGATCTCGCCGGGCCTGATCACGCCGTCTTCGATCGCGCGGGCGAGCAGCGCGTCCTTGCTCGGCGCGGTCCGCCCGGTGGCCGCGTACTTGGCTCGCGCGCGGCTGATGTACTGCCGGACCGTGTTCTCGGTGATCGACATGCGCCGCCCGACCGATGCTTTCGACATGCCCTGGAACCACAGCAGCAGCGCCTGCCGCTCCTGCTCCGACAGCGCCGGCCGGGCCGGGCCCTGGTCGGCAAGCATCGCCCGGGCCTGCGACCGGGTCACGTACGGCCGGTCGGCGGCGGCCGCCAGCACGGCCTCGACCAGATGGTCGCGGCCTTCCTCCTTGGACACGTAGGCGTGCGCGCCGTTGTCCAGCGTCTCCATCACGATCACCGGGTCGCTGTGCCCGGAGAAGGCCACTACCCGGTATCCGGCTGTCACCAGCCGGGAAATCTGCGTTGTGACCAGCTCGCCGGACAGCTCCAGGTCCAGGATGACCACGTCGACCGACGGCGGCGGCACGTTGCGGAGCCCGGCGAGGTCGCGTGCCGTATGCACCAGCCGTACGCGCTGGCCGGGATCGGAACGGATCCAGGATGCCACTCCCTCGGTGACGACCGGGTGGTCTTCGATGATCGCCACCCTCACCGGCTGTTCCATCGTGCCTCCGCCCAGAGCATAACGCCGTCTTGCTGCTGTTCGATGATGACTTCTCCGCGGGCCGCGGACAGCCCGATGACCGCTCCGGTATCAGCGACGAAACTGACGGCGATACCGGCGGCGATACCGGCGGTAACCGCCGGTATCGCCGCCAGGGTGATCCGCGCCTGGCTGCGCGCGGCCGTGAGGATCGCGATGGCGGCGTCGGTGATGACCCGCCGGGCCGGCTCGGGCACCTGCGGCAGCGGCCCGGCCGTCTCGATCTCGACGGCTATCCCGCGCCGCTCGGCCACGTCGGCGCTCGCGTGCAGCTCATGCACCAGCGCTTCGGTCACATCATCACCCTCGGCCAGCAGCCGTCGCAGCCGGGCGGCCTGGGTCGCGCACCTGATGCGCACCTGTGCGTCGCCCGGGTCAGCCGTCCCCGACGCCAGCTCGGCGACCAGCGGGACCACGCTCTCCTGCAGCGCCAGCCAGCGGGCTTGCCGGGCGGCCTGGATGATCTCCGCGGTGGCGGCGCGCTCGCGCGCGGCATGCTCACTCCGCGCCGCCGCCGCGGCGCGGCCAGCGGCGGTATCCAGCGCCCTGACCCCGGCGACTACGGCTAGCTGGCCGCCGGTCGACCAGGCCAGCACGGCGAGGAACCCGGCCAGGTCGGTGCGGTTCAGCCCGTCCTGCACCTGCACGCTGAGGACGGCCAGCGCCTCGGCGGTGAGGAACGCCGCGAGCTCGGCGAACCGGCGGCGGAGCAGGACCAGCACGCCCGTCCAGCCAGCGGTCCCCCACGACCAGTTGACCGCCAGCATCTGGCTGGCCGGGCTGGCCACCGCCGCCGCGGTACTGGCTGCCAGCGCGATCACGGCAACCGTCCAGGCCGGACACCAGGCGGGCGCTCCGCGCAGGACCAGGACAGACCCGGCGGTGATCGCCAGGGCCATGATCAGCCACATGGCGCACTGGAAGGCGAATGAGCTGTAGTCCGGCCGGTTGTGCAGCAGCTGTCCGCCGGCTCCGGCGACATGCCATCCCGCGACCAGGACGATCACGGCGATGGTGAAGGCCCGCTGATAGCGATCTGACATCAGCGCTTTCGGCTGCATGGTCGTCATGCCGGCCACTCCCGTTGTCATGCCGGCCAGCTCACGGTGACGGTCGTGCCCGCACCGGGACGGCTGGCGACGCGGGCACGGCCGCCGGCCGCCGCCATCCGCCCGGTAATCGACTCCCTGATGCCCCGGCGGGATGCCGGGGTGGCTGCCGGGTCGAACCCGCGGCCGTGGTCAGTGATCTTCACGGTCACCCACCCCGCGCCGCCGGTGACGGTCACGTCCGCCTGGCCGGTTCCGGCGTGCTGCGCGACGTTGCGCAGCGCCTCGCCGACACAGGCAACCAGCTGATCCGCGACTGGCGACGGCAGCGTGGCCGGGACAAGCTGCAGCCGCACATCCAGGCCATCGATACTGGCCGCGGCCATCTCCAGCTTCGGCCCCAGGTCAGCCAGGGGCGCCGGCCCGCCCTGCGCCACCGGGGTGTCCGCGAGCTTCTGCAGCACCTCCAGGTCGCGCGCCGCCTGTGCTGTCAGCGCCGGGGACGGCTCGGCAAAGGATCCTGCCGCGACCATGGTCAGGGTGGACAGGACCGTGTCGTGCAACTGGCGGTGCTGCTCTCGCTCGTCGGCTCGCCGCGCCTCCTCGACGCGGATCTGCCGCTCGGTGGCCAGGCCGGCCGCGACGATCGCATCCGCCTGCCGCGCACCGCCGCGGATGACTGCCATCAGGCCGGCGACCACGATTGCCTCCACCGCCAGCAGCCAGCCATCGGCCGGATGGCCGGTGCCGAGCCCGTAGGTGATGACCAGGACCGCGGCCCCGGGCAGCCCGAGCCACGGCCGGAGCGCGATCTGCAGGATGTACACGGACGTGCAGGCCAGCGGGAGCATCCAGGTCGTGCCGTCCTTGATCAGCGCGGCCGGGACCATGTGCTGCTGCGCCAGCGCCAGCACCGAGATGACCGCGGCATCGGCCAGTACCATGCTTGCCGTCAGCCCGGACCTCAACGCCCGCCAGGTGAACAGGCCCGACCACAGGCACAGCGCGGTAAGCGGCGCGCCCAGCCACCAGCCGGAGATCTGCTTCGTCGCGGCCAGCACGGCTACCGCGGTGAACAAGACAGCGCCGCCGGTGCGCAGGGCGATCGCATACCCGCCGGCCAGCTGGTCGAGGGCCTGGTCTGATGGCCCTGCCACCTGCTGGCTGCGCGGCCGCGGGCGGCGAGCCTGCCCGGGGCGGCCCGCGGGGGGCTGGAGTTGCCCGCCGGCGGAATCGGCTGCCGGTTCCACCGGACCAGTATGCGGCAGTACCACGGCGCCGGGAACGGAGAACCTCGGGCTTTCCCCGGCCAGTTGATGCCGCGCGGCGCAACGCGCCCTGGCTCTCGGCGCGCCTCAGCGGGAATGCCGGTGGCTCATGGAAGGATGTCCGCTGGGTCGGAACCAGGAGGTCTGTGGCGTGGGTAACGCGACGAACCGGCAGCGGCGACTGAGGAAGGCCAGGGAGCGCCAGCGACACCGGGCGGCAGGAGACGGCTCGGCGTCCCCCCACCGGACCCGCCAGTACGGTGAGGCCCGGGAGCCGACGACCGCCGAGATGGCCGAGATGGCGATCGCGGAGACGCTTGACGCGCTGGCGAGCGGACAACTTGACGCGTACGAGGTCCATGTGATCGCGATGGCCACCGCGTCCGCCGTCATTCCTGACTGGATTCCCGCGGTCAGCCGGCTGCTGGTCAGCTTGTGCGCGGCCGCGATGACCGAGTCCTGGCGGCGAGGGTGGCAGCCCGCCGAGCTCGTCCGGTGCGTGAGGCGGGAGAGCGGAGACCATGGCGCGCGCCTGGCCGCCGACATGGTCGCGGCCGAAATGCGCGGCTACGCCGTCGCCACGGTGGATGACCGGTGGCACGCCCAGGTGGCGGAACTCGGTGCCGAGGCCTGGTGGGGCAATGACGACAGTGTCTACCTCGATCGTCGCCGCGCGAGGGATGGCCACGCCGTCGAGGAGGTACTGACCTCGGTGTTCGGCCTCGTCCTGCTGCTCGGGCGGCTGCCCGTGATGGCTCGGCTGTGTCCGCTGCCCGGCACCGTCAATCCCGCGGCCGCGCGGGCGAGGGCGAGCGCGGATCAGGCCGCCGACGAGCGGGTCCTCGCCAAGGTCCGCGCACTGCTGGCGAAGCCGAATCCACCGAGTTCGTCGACGAGGCCGAGGCGCTGTCCGCCCGCGCTCAGGAACTCATGACGAAGTACCGCATCGACCACGCGATGCTAGCGGCCGAGGCGGGGCGGAAGGACGAGCCGGTCGGCCGCCGGCTACCGGTGGACAATCCCTACGAAGCGCCAAAGGCTCATCTGCTGCAGGAGGTCGCAACGGCCAACCGCTGCCGCACGATCTGGCACAAGCCGCTGGGGATGTCGGTCGTCGTCGGTTTCGCGGCCGACGTTGACGCGGTGGAACTGCTGTTCACGTCGCTGCTGGTGCAGGCGGACACCGCGATGCTGCGCGAGGGCGCGAAGCGGGACCGGCATGGCCGCTCCCGGACCCGCGCGTTCCGCCAGTCGTTCCTCACGTCTTATGCGGTGCGCATCGGCGAGCGGCTTACCCAGACCTCGGACCAGGTCGAGGAGCACGCCGTCGCGGAATCGCCAGGACGGAACCTGCTACCCGTGCTCGCATCGCGGCAGCAGGCCGTCGAGGACGCCGTGGACAACATGTTCGGCGACCGTCTGGTCGCGCGGGACGTGGGCCGGGTGACCGACGCCGAGGGCTGGCATTCCGGGCGTGCCGCCGCTGACCTCGCCACCCTCCAGGGGCATCGCGCGCTTAGCTCCCGCTGAAGACTGACCTCGCCCGTAGTGAGGGTGAGCGGGTCGAGGCGGAATCATTGATGCCTTGGGGCATCCTGCACGAGCTCACGGTACGAGGTCGTACCCCGTCCGCGCGTAAGCGGGCCGGGTGGCTGCGGCGTGCGCGTGACAGCTTCTGCCCGGCACCGAGGACAAGATCCCGTAGGCGGATCCCGCGACGTGCGCGTGCGCCGATTTGCCGGGATATGGCCCGTTATGCGGACTGCGCTGGCGCTTGACAACGCGGAAGATTGGGCCCTCATGGAAAGAAGGGCGCCGGTTTGCGGCGCCTTTTCTTCCATTGGGCTCTAATCTTCCCGCTGATGACGGGCCTCCGTGTCCGCTATGCGATGATCGCGTAGTTCCCGGGGCTGCATTCATTGAGGAAGCGGTCACAATAACGAGCCCGCTTTCCCTTGACGCCGGATATAGGGGATATTCCGCCCGCCGCCCGGCGCCGGCCGCCCCGCGCCCGCCCGGCGCCGCCCGCCCTTCCCCGCCCAGCCCCCGCCGGCGGAGGCTGTTCAGGCGGGGGTGGATAGGGACAGGCCGAACTGGCCGGCCGGATCGGTCCACCACGAACGCATCTCCAATCCGGCCGCGGCAAGCTCGGCGGTCACGCCGGAGCGGCGGAATTTCGCCGACACCTCGGTCCGCATCTCCTCACCCGCGTCGAAGTCCACCGCGATGCCGATACCGGGCACGTGAACCGTCTGGGAGTCGAGCGCGCGCAGCCGCATCTCGATCCATTCAGCCGCCGGATCCCACACCGCGACGTGCTCGAACGCGTCGAGGTCGAAGTCCGCGCCGAGTTCGGCGTTCAGCACCGCGAGCACGTTCTTGTCGAACGCCGCGGTAACGCCGGACGAGTCGTCATATGCCGCCACGAGCACCGCTGGATCCTTCACCAGGTCGGTGCCCAGCAGGAACGAGTCACCGGGCGCCAGCGATGAACGGATCCGGCTCAGGAACCTCGCCCGCTCGTCCGGCAAAAGGTTGCCGATGGTGCTGCCGAGGAAAGCCACCAGCCGCGGCGCCGGCGCGTCACCCCGGGCCGGCAGCCCGAGGTGCTCCTCGAAGTCGGAGACGACCGCCCGCACATCCAGCCCCGGGTACTCCGCGACCAGCGCGTCCGCCGCCATGACCAGGGCGGGCTCGCTCACGTCCACCGGCACGTAACACCGCAGCGTGCCGGCCGCCGATAGCGCGTTGAGCAGCAGCCGTGTCTTCTCCGATGACCCCGAGCCGAGCTCGACGAGCGTCCGGGCCCGCGTAGCCGCGGCGATCGCCGGCGCCGAGGCCGCCAGGATCGACCGTTCGGCGCGGGTGGGGTAGTACTCGGGCAGTTCCGTGATCTTCTCGAACAGCGCGCTTCCGTTGGCGTCGTAGAACCACTTGGGCGGCAGCGTCTTCGGGGAGGCGGTCAGTCCGGCCAGCGCGTCCGCGCGCAGCGCCGACGCCATGAAGCCGGCGGGCAGCCGCCGGTCAATCGGACTCAACGGATCGCGATCCTTCCGTCCGAGGTGAGGGTGGACATGGTCACTCCTGACGTGTCGGCGGTGATGACGTTGCCGTCCGGCACGTCCTGCCAGCCCGGTTCGTCATCTGCGGGTTCCGAGGCGACGACGACCGCGCCATCGGCGGCGTCGCTGACACCAGTGCTGACACCAGTGCTGACTCCAGTGCCACCCGCGGTGCGATAGCACAGCGTGTCGCCATAACAACTCGCCGCTATCTGGCTGCCGTCGGTGAGCAGGATGTTGAACCTCCCGGTCACCCCGGCTGATTCGAGCGTGCCGATCGTGTCGCACAGCGCGTCCGTCGCCGCCATGCCGAGCCGCAGCCGGTGCAGCACCAGCGCCCACAGCAGCGCGGAATCCACCCGCGCGTCGAGCTCCAGCAACGCCGAGGCCGGCAGCGTGCCCGCTACCGCGGCGGCCGACGAAGGCCAGCCGTCGATCCGCCCGTTGTGGCTGAACAGCCACCCGTCCGCGGTGAACGGCGCCGCCGACGCTTCGCCGGAATCGGTGGCTGCGGTCGCTGACCGCACCGCTGCGAGCAGCGCGCCGGACGTGGTCACCCGGGCCACATCGGCGAACGACTCGTCGGCCCAGATCGGCACCGCCCGGCGGTACCGCGCCGGCACCGGATCCGGCGGCGCGTACCAGCCGGCCCCGAACCCGTCCGCGTTCACCGTTCCGTACCGCTGCCGCCGTGGCGCCCATGACTGCCGGTACAGTCCGTGCGGAGGGTCGATCAGCACCGAACGCAGCGAGACCGGCGGCCCCAGGTAGGCCACATGCCGGCACACGATCAGCCCGCCTGTTCAAAGGCGGGCCGCGCGGTCCGGAATCCGGAGAAGATCTGCCGCCGGATCGGATAGTCCCAGTTCCGGAACGTGCCCCGGCAGGCTACCGAGCTGACTCCGAATGATCCGCCGCGGAGCACCTTGTAGTCGGGGCCGAAGAACACCTCCGAGTACTCGCGGTACGGCCAGGCGACGAACCCCGGGTAGGGAAGGAAATCCGAACTCGTCCATTCCCACACGTCCCCGATGAGCTGCCGCGCCCCGCACGGTGCCGCCCCCTCCGGGTAGGAGCCGGCCGGCGCGGGCCGCAGCGCCTGCTGGCCGAGGTTGGCCCGCTCGGCGGTCGGCTCGGCAGAACCCCACGGATACCGCCGCGATTCCCTGGTCACCGGATCGAACCGCGCCGCCTTCTCCCATTCGGCCTCGGTCGGCAGCCGACGCCCGGCCCAGCGCGCGTACGCGTCCGCTTCGTACCACGAAACATGCAGCACCGGCTCGGCCATGGCCACCGGCTCGATCCGGCCGAACACCGACCGTGCCCATTGCCCGCCCTCGAATCGCCAGAACAGCGGTGCGGACAGCTTGGCTCGCTGCCGGTGCGCCCATCCTTCGGCTGCCCACCAGCGCGGCTCGTCGTATCCGCCGTCGGCGATGAACTCGATGTACTGACCGCACGTCACCGGCGTGGTGTCGATATAGAAACCCGGCACGTCCACGGTGTGCGCCGGGCGCTCGTTGTCCAGTGCCCAGGGATCGGTCGAGGTGCCCATGGTGAACGGACCGCCGGGCACCAGCACTTCGACGGGCATTCGCAGCGCGTCGGCCGGCGCCGGCTCCGGCGCCGCGACGGTCAGCACCGGCGAACCGGTCCGGATCTGGTGCGTGATCAGCATCGTCTCGTCATGCTGCGCCTCATGCTGCGCGATCATCCCGAACGCGAACCCGTCCCGCAGCAGGCGGGATGCGAGGGGGTTGCCGGGGGGACCCTCCCCCCGGCGTGAGAAGGAGAAACGGGACCGTTCCAGCAGGTCCAGCACCCGGCCGCGGACTTCGTGCCCGTAGGACCGGGCCTCGGCCGGCGCCAGCAGCGGCAGCGTCGGCCGCTCCGCCCGCGGATGCTCGAACGCGTCGTACAGCGGGTCGATCTCCGGATGCATGGGCTCCATGCCGCCCACGCCGCGTAGCAGCCACAGCTCTTCCTGATTGGCGATGTGAGCGAGATCCCATACCAGTGGCGACATCAGCGGCGAGTGCTGGCGGACCAGGTCAGCGTCGTCCACGCAGCCGGTCAGCAGCGCGGTGCGATTCCGGGCCTCGATCAGTTCGGCGGCTATCCGCTGTGGCAGACCTGCCTCATCGGATACCGCCTCATCGGATGCTGCCTGATCGGATGCTGCCTGATCGGAAAATGACTGAGTCATCTGGCTTCCTCCAGTTGGTCGTCGGCCGGACATCGGTCTTGCAGCACGTATCGCTCGGTAAAGTCGGCAACCGCTTGCTGGATCGCGATGGGCGTCCCGGCCCGGATGAGCGCCCCCATCGCCGCCTCGAAGCATCGCTTGCTGGCCTGGCTGAGCTGCGGATCGGCCGGCCCTCGGCGGGCTGCCCGCAGCCACGGATCTCCTTCCCGGCCCTCCCATACCGGCTGGGCGGCGTTCATCGCCTCGTCCGCGGCGATGTCGTCATCCGCTATCGCGGTAACTACCGCGGCCGGCACGATCCATCCGTCGCCCGGCTGAGCGTCGATCATCCGCAGCTCCAGGTGCCCGCGCGGCCGGACCGGCGGGAACAGCGTCGACAGGTGATAGTCCAGATCCTGGACAGTGGGGGGCCGGGACCCCCCTCGGGACCCCCCTCGGACCCAGTCGCGGAAGGTGAGTCCCGGCGGCGCCGTCCAGTCCGCCGAGCCCGGATCGCGTACGCACATGACCTCGGCGTTCATCGCGTACGCCGCCCACGCGGCCCGGGGGTCGCCGTTGGCCTCCGGCGGCCGGGTGCGCCCCGGATCCAGGTTCGCCCATATCTGCTGGCGGGCCGAGCGCCAGCCGGACGGCCGTCCCGCCCGGAGCGGGGAGTTCGCGAACGCCGCTACCAGCACCGGCCCGATCGTGTGCAGCAGCCGCCACCGTGACCGGTATCCGGATCGGCCGTCGCCGTCATCCCCGGCGTCCACGCAGACCTGGACCGAGGCGGTGCCGCACATCATCTGGCGGCCCCACGGGCCGTCCCGGTCGAAGAATTCCTCCATGGCGGCATACCGGGGCAGGTTCAGCATCCGCGTGGGAAGCCGCAGCGGGTCCAGGCCGTACCCGCACAGTTCGAGGCCGGCCCGCGCCATCGCGTCCCGCAGCGCGGCCAGATCCCGCAGGGTAACGTCAACCAGTTCGCCGAGAGTCTTCGCGGGGGCTGAGCTCAGCTCTACCTGCCCGCCAGGTTCCATGGTTATAAGGGCCTTATTGAGAACGGCCTTTACTGCTTCCCCCTGAGCTCCATCCCCGTCAGCCGCACCAAGCCCGGCCAGCGCCTGCTCCAAGCGCTCGGGCACCACCGGTGCGGCGGGATCGTGGCGGTCTCGTACCAGCCACTCCAGTTCGACGCCTATCTGTCTGGGCGGACCGGTCTTGAAGCATATTCCATGGATATGGGCCTCCGCCTCGGTCTCCGTCAGTGCCTTTTCGAACAAGGTCGCCGCTTCGCCCACGTGTGCCAGATTATCTGATCGATTCAGCAGTCTCGTTAGGTCCCCCTGTTCGCTCGCAGCATATCTTCAGGATTTGGTGGTAACTTGCCAACGGCCGGTGAGCTCTGCTAGCCGCCCGGGTCGGCGGGATGCTAGTGACGGAATGACCTGACCGCATAACACGCCGTAGTCATGAACCTGTCGGTTCACGCCCAGCTGTTCTGGCAGTATGGAACTCGATGAAGGTGCCGTCGGTGAAGATTCCGCTGGTAGGCCGGGAAAGGGCAGATGTGCCTCCCGGCATGGTCGCTGTCGCGCGGGTTGATCGCCGGACAAAGAACATCACCAAGCGCCTGAATCCCGGCGAGATAGCGATCATCGACCATGCGGATCTGGATCGCGTAAGCGCCGAGGAACTGATCAACCGGAAGATCGTGGCGGTGCTCAATTGCTCCCGCAGCATCACCGGCCGGTATCCCAATCTGGGCCCGCAGCTGCTGCTGGACGCGAGCATTCCGGTCATCGATGACTGCGGAACCGATGTGCTCGCCCGCGTCGAGGACGGTGCGGCGGTCCGGCTGGACAACGACACTCTCTATCTTGGTGACCAGGTCGTCGCCAAAGGGACGCCGCTGACGGTCCAGGCCGTGCAGGCGGCGATGATCGAGGCCAAGAGCATGGTGTCGGTCCAGATCGAGGCGTTCGCCGCCAACACGCTGGAGTTCCTGCGACGCGAGCACGACATGCTGACCGAGGGCATCCCGGTGCCGCGGATGGAGACGGACATGACCGGGCGCCATGTGCTCGTCGTGGTCCGTGGCTATCACTACCGGGAGGACCTGGCTGCCCTGCGGCCGTATATCCGCGAGTACAAGCCGGTGATGGTGGCGGTGGACGGGGGAGCGGACGCCCTGCTGGAGGCCGGTTACCAGCCGGACGCGATTTTCGGCGACATGGACTCGGTATCCGACGAGGCGCTGTGCTGCGGGGCCGAGCTTGTCGTGCACGCGTATCCGGACGGGCGCGCCCCGGGTCTTGTCCGCATCCGTGAGCTGGACCTGGAGGCCACCACCTGTCCGGCCGCGGGTACCAGCGAGGACATCGCCCTGCTGGTGGCCGACGCCAAGGGCGCGAGCCTCATCGTGGTCGTGGGCACCCACTGGACGCTCGAGGAGTTCCTGGACAAGGGCCGCCCGGGGATGGCGAGCACGTTCATTACGCACCTGCGGGTCGGCGGCAAGCTGGTGAATGCCCGAGGCGTCCATCAGCTTTACCAGAGCCGCATCTCAGGATGGTCCCTGCTCGGAATGGTGCTCGCCGCGGTCGCGGCGATTATGGTGGCGGTGGCGTCCTCGCCCGCCGGGCCGATTCTGGCCACGTACTTCGAGGCGACGTGGCACTCATTTACCTACTGGCTGACCGGATAGAACCACGTGATTGATTTCCGCTATCACCTTGTGTCGATCGTCGCGGTGTTTCTTGCCCTGGCGATCGGCATCGTGCTCGGCTCCACCGAGCTTCAGGGGCCGGTCTATAACGCCCTGCACCACGCCAACTCCTCGCTGCAGAGTCAGCTGGGCAACGCGAACAACCAGCGGCAGGCGGCCCAGCAGGAGGCCGACGCCGGCGACGCGTTTGCCCAGGCCATCGAGACCGACTACCTGCACGGCAAGCTGGCCGGCCAACGGCTCCTGATCATCACCGAGCCGGGCGCGCAGACAGCCGTCGTCAACGGTGTCGGCACGGCGGCGCGAGACGCGGGTGCCACGGTGACCGGCCAGATCAACCTTCAGACGCGGTTCTTCGATGGCAGCAGCGCCACCGCCGTCGCGCTCAGCCAGATCAATACTGTCCTGGCCCAGTCCGATGGAATCCAGCTGGACAGCAGCAGTTCGTCGAGCCCGCAGCAGGGAGCGGCCAAGGTGCTGGCCAGTGAGATCCTGGCCAAGGCGAGCACCGCGGGCGGCATCCAGTCGGCCAGCACGACCCAGACGGCCAGCGCGCAGACGGCGCTCGGGTCATATGCGCAGGCCAATTTCCTGACCACCAACGGACAGCCGGCCACACAGGCTACGCTGGCCGTCATCGTGACTCCGCAGACTGTTCCGGCCGACGGCAGCGTCGATCCGCTCGCCCAGGATCTCGGCCCCTTCGCCCAGGCGCTGGCCAGCGTGTACACATCGCCGACCGTGGTGGCCGGCTCCGCGGCCGGGTCGGTGCCGGGGAGCCCGATCGCGGAGCTGCGCAGCACCGGAGTCGCCAGCCAGGTATCCACCGTCGACGACGCGGACACGGTCCGTGGCCAGATGGTGGTGATCCAGGCGCTCGAGATCGCGCTGAACGGCGGAACCGCGGGCAGTTACGGCGTCAACGCCGGTGACTCGTACCCCAACATCACGCCGAGCGCGTCGGCCAGTCCGTCCGCGTCCGCGTCGTCCGCCCCCACGAAGAAGCCGAAGAAATGAATCGCCTCACCGCCGCCGCGGCCGGAGGCCCAGGCCTATTCAGCGCCGTCATCGGCGGTTTCGCCGCCGCTGGCGCCGCCCGGACCGCGTACGCGGTGCTGAATCAGCGCCCCCCCGGGGGCGCCAGGCTGTGGTCCCGCACCAACCACCGTGGTGAGCCGGTCACGCTGCTGGAGGGTCCGGCCGTCGTGGCGGGCGCGATGACCGGCGCGCTGGTCGCCCACCCCGCCATCGCGGTGGCAGGCGCGGGCGCCGCCGCGTTCGGCGCGTACGACGACCTGGCCGGGTCCGGGGCTCGCCGCGGGTTCCGCGGCCACATCAGCGCGCTGCTGCAAGGAGAGGTGACCACCGGGACGGTCAAGCTCGCCGGCATCGGCGCGACCGGCGTGGCCAGCAGCGTCATGATCGGCGGTACACCCGCCGATGTGGTTATCAACGCGGGCCTTGTCGCCGGCGGCGCGAACCTGCTGAATCTCTTCGACCTGCGTCCCGGCCGCGCCATCAAGGTGACGGTAGGCTCAGCGGCCCTGGTGACCGCGCTGGGAAGCAAAGACGGCGCGGCCGCCACCGCCGCGACCGCTGTCCCGCTCGGCGCGGCGCTCGCGCTGCTGCCCGAGGACCTGGCTGAGCGCGCCATGCTCGGCGACTCCGGCGCGAACGCGCTCGGCGCCATGCTCGGCGCGGCGGCGGGGGCCACCCTGTCGCGCCCCGCGCGCCTGGCGCTGCTGGCCGGCATCGTCGGCCTGACCGCGGCGAGTGAGAAGGTCAGCTTCACCAAGGTGATCGAGCGAACCCCCGCCCTGCGCTGGCTGGACATGCTCGGCAGGCGCCCAGCCGCCCCGCCCCTGCCCGTGAAGATCCCGGTCCCCGCGACACCTGAAGATTGATGCTCTGTTTCCCCGGGGGGACGACCCCCCGGGATCCCCCCGCTTCCGGGGGGACCCATCCCCCCGGTCCCCCCTTGGGGGGGATCGGCCGGGCCGCACTGCTTATTGGTGCTATCACAATGCTGGCCCGGGCGATCGGGTTCGGGCGGCAGCTCGTGTTCGCGCACACGGTACGTGCCTCCTGCCTGGGCACCGCGTACACCACGGCCAACATGGTGCCGAACATCATCTACGACATTGTGCTGGGCGGTGCCCTCACCGCCGTTGTGGTACCGGTCCTGGCCGGTGACTCTGACAGTGAACGGAGCCGGCAGACCTCCTCGGCGTTGCTGACCTGGACGGTGCTGCTGCTCGCCCCGGTCAGCGTCGTCGTGGCGGCCATCGCCAACCCGCTCGTCTCGGTGCTGCTCGGCGACGCGCCCGGCTGCCCGCGCGCGAGCATGGTGACGGTCGGCGGACGCATGCTCATGGTCTTCGCACCGCAGATCCTGCTGTACGGAGTGGCCGTCGTCCTATACGGGATCCTCCAGTCGCACCGTCGCTTCGCCGCACCCGCCCTGGCGCCGGTGGTGTCCAGCCTGGTGGTCATCGGCACCTACCTCTGGTTCGGGGGCGTGAGCGGCACGAAGCTGACGACCACCGCCTGGCCCATCCTCGCGATCGGCACCACCGCGGGCGTGGCCGCCCTGGTCATGACGCCACTCGTGCCGTCCGGGAAGCTCCGGCTCCGGCTACGTCCCGCCTTGCGGTTCCCTGACGGCGTCGCCGGCCGGGTACGATCCCTGGCCGCGGCCGGAATCGCGACGCTGATCGCGCAGGACGCGTCGACCGGGGTGGTGATCGTGCTCGCGAACTCGCGCGGCGGTGGCGGCGCGCTGGTGCTGTACAGCTACGCCTGGGCGGTGTTCTTCCTGCCGTACGCGGTGCTGGCCGTCCCGATCGCGACCAGCGCGTTCCCTGACCTTTCCGCCCGCGCCGCCGTTGCGGACACCGCGGGCTTCGACAGCACCACCGCCGCCTCGGCCCGCGCGGTGATCGTCGCCTCCTGGCTGGGCGCGGCCGTCCTGGCCGGAGTCTGCCTGCCGCTGGCCCGCGTCTTCGAGTCCCACGACGCGGCGGACGCCAGGCAGCTCGCGATCGCGTTCGCGCTGTTCGCTCCCGGCCTGGTCGGCTACGGACTGATCGCCGGCCTGTCCCGTGTGCTGTACGCCTATGGCCGCAACCGGCCGGCGGCGTTCGCGGTCTGCGTCGGCTGGCTGCTGGTCATCGTCGCCGACCTGCTGATCGTGCCCTTCGTGCCGCGCTCCTGGGTGGTCCCCGCCCTCGGCGCTGGAACGACCATCGGCCTCACCGTGGCGGGCGTGATGCTCCTGGTGCTGGTCGGCCGCGCTCGCGGCGGCGCCGCGCTGCGCGGGTGCCTCCGGGCCGCGGTGGCCGGCTTGATCGCTGCCCTGGCCGGGGGCGCCGTCGGCTGGGGGGTGTCGGTGGGCATCCATGCGTCCGCGTTCGGACCCAGCGTCGGCGTCACCATACTGGCCAGTGCCGCCGTCCTGGCCGTGTTCGCGGGCGTGGCCGTGCTTCTCGGCGCGGCCGGCGTCGTTGACGGCGGGGATCTGCGCACGCTCCTGCGGCGGGTGGTCAGAGCATGAGGATCGCGTTCGTGCTGGGCACCAGCGGCGGCGGCACCGGCCGGCATGTCCGCATGCTGGCCGCGGGCTGCTCGGCGAAGGGGGTCGGCGTGTGCGTGTTCGGCCCTGCTCAGACCGAGCGTGACTTCCGGTTCGGCGAGACGGTGATGTTTGTCCCGGTCGAGATCGCCGCCCGGCCCCGTCCGGCCCGGGACGTGCTCGCGATCGCCAGGCTGCGCCGGCTGCTGCGGTCGGCTTCCGCCGATGCGGTACACGCGCACGGCCTGCGAGCCGGCGCGCTCACGGCGATAGCGCTTGCCGCGATCCGCCATCGGCCACCGCTGATCGTGACAGTGCATAACGCGCCCGCCGCTGGGGGAGTGGTCGGTGCCGTTTACCGCATACTCGAGCTGACTGTGGCACGACGGGCCGATTCGGTCCTGTGCGTGTCAGCCGACCTGGAAGAACGCATGCGCGCCGCCGGCGCCCGCCGGGTCGGTCGCGCGGTAGTACCTCCCTCCGCAATTGCGCCGGACGTTTCCGCGGAGACGTCGCCCCCCGATCATCCCCTGGTTCTCGCGGTGGGGCGGCTCGCCACCCAGAAGGGGTTCGGGGTCCTGCTCGAGGCGGCCGGCCTGTGGCGGGACCTGCGACCCGAGCCTCATCTGATGATCGTGGGCCAGGGACCGCTGGAAGCCGGACTGAAGGCCCAGGCCGCATCCCTTGGCGTCGACGCCGAGTTCGCCGGCCACCGCTCAGATGTCCCGGCCCTGCTGGCCGCCGCCGATGTCTTCGTGCTGCCGAGCTTGTGGGAAGGCCAGGCGCTCATCCTCCAGGAAGCGCTGCGCGCGGGCGCGCCGATCGTAGCTACCCGTACCGGCGGTAACCCCGCCCTGACCGGCGAAGACGCCGCCGTTCTCGTACCCCCCGGCGACGCCCCCCTGCTGTCCGACGCCGTTCGTGAGGTCCTCACCGATCAGGCCCTGGCACACCGCCTGCGCAAAGCCGCGCTCGATCGCGCCCGCACCCTCCCCGGCGAAGAAGACGCGATCTCCGCCGCGCTGACCGAATACCGCCGCCATCTCGCCCATGACACCTGATTAGATCGGGTACTCACGTGGTCCTTTGATGTGCTGTCTGCCGGATGGCGTTGTCCACTGGTGCAGGCCTCCCGGGAGCTGCTCGACGGCCCATCCCTTGGCTTGGGGCCTGCCGCTGATTGCTCTCCCAATGGTCCTTCACCTCCTTTCGGAGGTTAAGCTCCCCGTTTAGCTTTCTCGAATTCTAGCACGCTTAATGCCGCTCTGACTGCGGTAACTACTTACCTGGCCGCCACCCTTTTCTTACCGTCAAACCAGGCGAAAACTGGACAGGCTCGCGTACCTCTGGTTCGTTGCCCGGTGACAGGAAGCCCGTTGGCGTGAGTCCGAACGTCACCGGATGATCTCGTAGACGACCGAGACCATTCGGGTCCCGATTGATTCCGCTCCTGCCCGTATCGTGGCTAATCAAGGGATTACAAGGATTTGTGAGGAACGTACGCTTTCACCTGACTTGCGACGACGGCGATGTGAGTATTGGATAGGGGCCTTCAGAGTCCGGGCCCACGATTGGATGGACTAGGCACATGCCGGACTATTACCAGGCACCTGTTCTAGAAGGCTTTATTGCTGACCTTAAGGAAGCTTGGCGAATGGCGGGGCGGCCCAGCTATGCTGAGCTGGGCCGATTGTCGAGACACCTACGAGGACAGGTCCAGCCGTCCGGGCTGCAGGTGGAGCCACTAGCAGCGTCCACGGCTCACGAGATCCTCACTGGGCGGCGGAGCGGGCCGCCGCGATGGCGGTGGATTGCGTCATTCGTCACGGTGCTGCGAGCGGCCGCGGCCAGAAGTGGCGTCAACCCGGACAGCATAGGCACTTTGGAGGAGTGGAAGGCAAAGCATGAGGCTGTCTGCGGCGCTCATCGTGCCGCGCGGCAGCTGGCGCATACCGGCCCGGATACCAACTCGATGCTCTGCAATGTTGCCCCCGAGCTAAATGTGAGCAGTGTTTCGCAACAGCCCATGATCGGCATTGCGGATGAGGATCAGGAGAACCTCAAGCGGGCCGCGATCCTGGATCTGATCAACCCGGTGGGAGGCGAGTGGTGGGGTGATTACCACGACGTAGTGCCTGCATGGTTCACGACCCGTCTGCGCCTGGAGGCAGCCGCGAGCCTGATACGAACGTACGAAAGCGGGACAGTGCCGGGCCTGTTGCAGACCAGGGAATACGCCAGCGCCATCATGCGACTGAGCCTGGATCGTGCATCAGCGAATACTCGCCGGCGCCGCGTCGACGTTCGCATGCGGCGACAGAAGATCCTGAGGTGGCCGAATCAGGTAAAGCTGTGGGCCATCATCGACGAAGCGGTGTTGCGGCGCAGGATCGGTGATGACGGGACGATGCGTCGTCAGATCGAGCACCTTATCGCGATGGCCGAGTATCCCAACATCAGTATCCAGGTACTACCACAAGACTCCAGTATGCGCGCCGCCTCCGCTGGTCCCATCAGTATGATCCGGCTCCCCGGCCGTCACTTTCCCGACGTCGTTTACCTGGAGCAACTCACCAGTGCGCTCTACCTCTTCAAGCCTGATGATGTCCAGCACTACAGTAGGGTCCTGGACAGCCTGGCGATTGAAGCCACGAGCCCGTCGAGTACGCCTGCCCTGCTACGCGAAATCCTGGATCGGGATTGAATCGGGAGGCCTCTGTGAGCAGTGACGATTCGTCGTTCTCGTGGCAGGACGCCGAGAAAGACCTGGTCCCCGGCGTGGACACCTCGGTGCCCGTATCCGCGCGGATCTTGAATTACTGGCTGGGCGGCAAGGACTACTACCCAGTCGACAAAGCGGCCGGTGACCAGTACGCGCAGCTATTTCCCGGCATTTTTGTAAGTGCACGTGCGTCCCACTACTTTCTCGCCCGCGTCGTTCGCTTCCTCGCCGGTGACGTGGGGGTCCGGCAGTTCCTGGATATCGGCACCGGCCTGCCCAGCCACGACAACACGCACGAGATCGCTCAGCGGGTCGCGCCCGAGTCGCGCGTCGTATACGTCGACAACGACCCATTGGTACTCGCGCACGCCCGTGCGCTGCTCACCAGCAAGTCCACGGGAGGCACCGATTACATCGACGCCGACCTGAACGATCCGGATGAGATCATCCGCATCGCCCGCGAGAAACTGGACTTCTGCCAGCCCGTCGCCATCATGCTGATGGGCACCCTCGGGCATATCGGTAATCCCGCCGAGGACGACGACGGGGTGGCCCGGTCGATCGTCGACCGGCTCAAGGAGGCCCTGCCGTCCTGCGGCTACCTAGCCATCCGCGGTGCCCTCGAAGACCCCGAGTTCAGCGCGGCGCAGGAGGTGTACAACCAGACCGGCGCTGCCCCGTACCATCTCCGGCGTGCAGATCAGATCATCCGATTCTTCGACGGCCTGGAACTCGTGGAACCAGGGGTCGTGCCGATCCCCGAGTGGCGGCCCGACCACAGCCCCTTCGGCAACGGCACCGAGGTGCCGGTTCTGGGCGGCGTCGGCAGGAAGCCATAGCGTCCTAGCTGGCCGGCAGCCAGTCGCGTGCCACCTGCTCGGACAAGGATTCCACCAGCCGCCCCGCGTCGGCGACGCAACGGTCCAGGTCGGGCTCGATGTCGGTGAGAGCGTAAGCCTTGGTGAGCCCCGCTTCACGGACCTGGTCGGCGGTCAGCGCATTCTGCCCGGTGACCGCGATCACCGGGATCCCGCCCGTCTCCCCTTCTCCCTTCACTGCCGCCGCGGTCGCCCTGGCCACGCCAGCCGGTGCCTTCCCGTGCAGCGTCTGCGCGTCCAGGGTGCCTTCGCCGGTGATGACCAGCGTGGCGCCGTCCAGGACGGCGGGAAACGACACCAGGTCCAGCATCAGGTCTATGCCGGACTGTACGGTCGCGCGAAGGAAGGCCAGCGCGGCGAAGCCCAGCCCGCCCGCGGCGCCCGCGCCGGGGGCGTCGCGGTGCGTCGTGCCGAGAGCCTGCTCCACGGCGTCCGCCCAGTGGGTGAGGCCTTCTTCCAGGAACACGACGTCTTCGGGGCTGGCGCCTTTCTGTGGCGCGTAGACCGCGGCCGCGCCCTTCTCGCCAAGCAGCGGGTTGTTCACGTCGCTGGCCACGATGAACTCGACGCCGGACAGATCGCGCATCTTGCGCAGATCGAGCTGATGCAGCCGTGCCAGCGCGGCGCCGCCCGGCGGAAGCTCGGCGTCGGCCTCGTCGACGAGCTTGGCGCCGAACGCGCGGACCATGCCTGAACCGCCGTCGGTCGTCGCCACGCCGCCGAGGCCGAGCACGATCCGCTTGGCCCGCATCCTGGCCGCGGCGAGAATGAGCTCGCCGACACCCCGGCTGCTGGCGGTGAGCGGCGCCAATGCGCCGCCGGGTAGCCGGCTCAGCCCGCAGGCCTGTGCCGCCTCGATGACCGCCGTGCCGTCGCTGAACGCGAACGCCGCGGTCACCGGCCTGCCGGTCGGCCCGCGGACGCCGATCTCGATCTTGCGGTAACCCGCCGCCTCGGCGGCATCAACGGTGCCGTCACCGCCATCCGCTATCGGTACCTGGATGGTTTCCGTGCCCGGGCGCGCCCGCTTCAGTCCGGCAGCCACGTGAGCGGCGACCTGGGGGGCGGTGAGCGTCCCCTTGAACTTGTCCGGGGCGATCACCACTTGGCTCATACGGCAATTCGATCATGCCGGTCAGGCGGTTTGCTGCCATTTCCCGGTCAACGCGGTGAACCTGGAAGCTTGTGGTCCAGACAGCAGCGGACGAAGTCCGCCACGACGGGGTCGGTGTCGTTGGCGGGCGGCCAGGCGACGCCGACCTGGCTGGGGCTGACGCCGGTCACGGGCCGGTAGGTGATGCCGGGGCGTGCGTAGTAGCGGGCCGCGGATTCGGGGGCCAGGGCGATGCCGTAGCCGTTGGCGATCGCGGTCAGCCAGGCGTCGGGCTGATCGGTGACGTATCCGATGCGGACCGGATGGCCCTGGCGTTCGCTGGTGGCCAGCCAGTAGTCGCGCCACCAGCCGGTTTCCTCGGAAGCGGCGACGAACGGCTCGTCCCACAGGTCGCGGAAGCGGATCTGGTCGCGGGCGGCGAGCGGGTGGGTGGCGGGGAGCACGGCCCACCGGGGCTCGGTGAACAGCACCTCGATCCGCGCATCGTCCTGACCGGGGAACGGCAGCCGCAGCAGGGCAGCGTCGACGTCGCCGCTGGCGAGCCCCGCGCTGGGGTCCGACCCGGCGGCCTGCCGCATGTCCACCCGCCAGTCCGGCCGGCAATCGGCGAACGCCGCGATTATCTGCTGAGTGGCCTCGTTGGCGGCGCTGGACATGAACCCGACCCGCAGCACCCGGGCCACGCGGCAGGCGGCGGCCTTCGTCTCCCGCAGCGCCTGGTCCCATCCCTCCAGGACAGCGGGGGTGGTGCTGGCCAGTGCGTGGCCGGCCGCGGTGAGGGTCATCCCAGTCCGGGATCGGGTGAACAGCCGCACTCCCAGCTGGCACTCCAGCTGCTTGATCTGCTTGCTCAGCGCCGGTTGTGACACAAACAGCTGCTCCGCCGCGCGGGTGAGGTTTCCTTCGGCGGCGACGGCGGCGAAATAGCGCAGCAGCCGGGTGTCGACATCCATGCCATCAGGTTATGGCCGCATGTATTGGACGCGGGGCGGGCGGTCGGCCAGGCTTTACCCGCGGACGGGGCAACTGGATCACCGGCCGGGCTTTCTGCGGCGGATCGGAGTTCTGATGAGGCGGTTGGTATTGCAGATGGGTGTCACGCTGGACGGGTATGTCGCCGGGCGGGGTGGCGAAGGCGACTGGGGGCTTCCGGCCGAGCATCCGGACGTGCGCACATGGAAGGTCGCATCCCTGCGCAAGGCCGGAACGCACATCATGGGGCGCGTCACCTACCAGCAGATGGCCGGGCACTGGCCGAACGCGACTGACGAGTACGCGGCGTTCATGAACAACCTTCCCAAGGTCGTCTTCTCCAAGACGTTGCCAGCCGCCGGATGGGCCGGCACCCGGATCGCCCGCGGCGACGTCACCGAGGAGATAGCCGCCCTCAAGGGCGAATCCGGCGGCGAGATCATGGCCCACGGCGGTGCGGCATTCGTTCAGGCACTGTCCAGGCTCGGCTTGATCGACGAATACCGCCTGGTCATCCTGCCAGTCGCCCTGGGGAGCGGACTGCCCTTGTTCAAGGATCTGGCCAAGCCGCTACGAGTGGATCTCGCCGAGGCCAGGAGTTTTCCCGACGGGACGGTTATCAACGTGTACCACCCCGTTGATAACAGCAAGAAGCGTGCGCGCGGCAACTGTGCTTCTCCGTGTAGTGAGAACGACGTGGGTCTAAGTCTCTGAGCAGGCACTCCCCGGCGGTGGATGCGCCATACTTTCCTGGGTGCTCATACGGCACTGAGGGTGGTGGTCAGGCGGTTTGCTGCCATTTCCGGGTCAGCGCGGTGAAGCCGTCGGAGGTCAGCGATCCGTACAACCGCAACCGGGCCACGCCGCCGTCCGGGTAGATGCTCAGCCGGACATGGGTCGCCGGCCTGCCGTTGACCCGGAAACGATGCACGGTGTCGGGTTGCGTCCTGACCCGCGGGAGAAGCTCGCTCCAGGAAGCGCCATCCCCGGCCTCCGATGACTCTCCGGCTTCCAGGGAGACAGTGTCGCTGGTCTCCAAGGAGACGTGGCCGGGGGAGTTGCCGCGGAACCAGGAAGTGTCGATCTCCGCCACGCGGATGACGCTCTGTCCGGCCAGCCGGACGATGAGCCATTCGTGTCCGGGCGCCCGGCGCCGGCGGGTCTCCCAGCCGTCGCCCATGGCCGCGGGCAGGCCGGGCGAGATCACGTTACGCGGGACCGAGTAGAACTCGTCGCTGCACGCGATCACGTCCGCGCCGTTCTCCAGCGCCGCCACGTCGAACGTCAGGCCGTCCAGCATGCCGGGAGCCGGGACGACCTCACCGTGAGCTCGCAGCCGGGCCACGCCGCCGTCCGGGAAGATGTTCAGCCGGACGTGGCTGAACCGCCGCCGGGAAGCCACCGGGAACACATGCCGGTTGTCCCCGGACAGCGGGGTGCGGGGCACGATCTCCGCCCAGTCGGCCAGTTCGGCGGGCGACGGGTAGCCGCCCGCGAAGCAGGCCTGCACCGAGCAGGCCTGCGGGGCGTTGCCGGTGAAGAACGCGGTGTCCACCACCACCGCGTGCACCACGCCCGGCGCGCCGAACCTGGCGACGACCCAGTCGTGTTCGGCCGGATCCGGGGTGGAGCCGTCCGGGCCGCGGCGCCGTCTCGTTTCCCAGCCGTCGTAGACCTGGCCTCGGGGGCCGAACGAGTGCGGGGTGAAGACCGGCGCCGCGGCCTTGATGAGGTTCTCCTTCCCGGCGAAGAACTCGTCGCTGGCCGCCACCACCGACCCGCGCAACCGCAGCAGATCGGGGAGCATCAGGTCATCCACGGGTCAGCAACCTGCCCTGTGGCTCATCATCGGCGGTTGCCTCGTTACCCCGCAGCCACACCTGTCGCACCTGTCCGGTCAGCTTCTGTCCGGCGAAGGGCGTCAGCGGATGCCGGTGCCGTAGCCGGGCGGCATCCACGGTCCAGATCTCGTCCGGGTCGAACGCCACCATGTCCGCGTCGCAGCCGGGCGCGAGGCGGCCCTTGGCGGACAGTCCGGCCAGTGTGGCCGGTGCCGCGGCCATCCAGCGGACCACGTCGTCCAGGGACCGGCCGCGCCGGCGGGCCACCGTCCACACCGCGGACAGGCCGAGCTGCAACGACGCGATGCCGCCCCAGGCCGCGCCGAAGTCACCCGAATCCTGTGCCTTCATGGCCGGGAGGCACGGCGAGTGGTCGGACACCACGCTGCCGATGGCGCCGGTCTCGAGACCGCGCCACAGCGCCTCGCGGTTGTGCGTGTCCCGGATCGGCGGACAGCACTTGAACTCGGTGGCGCCCTCGGGCACCTGCTCGGCGGCGAAGAACAGGTAATGCGGGCAGGTCTCGGCGGACAACCGGATCCCGGCGGCCTGTGCCCCGGCGATCATCGCCACGCATTCCGCGGCCGACAGGTGCACGATG
>JAFARZ010000005.1 GCA_019245115.1 Streptosporangiaceae bacterium
TTGCGGGGCTTGGCCGCCTCGTGGACCGGTATGGTCAGGGTCAGCACGCCTGCCGCGTAGTCGGCGGCGATCTTGTCAGCGTCGAGGGTCTCACCGAGGAAGACCTGCCGGGTGAAGGCGCCGTAAGGCCGCTCGGCGACGATCATCTCGGCCCCGCCGGCTTTCACCGGGGTGCGTTCGGCGCGGACGGTCAGCACGTTCTGCTCGACGGTCAGGCTGATCGAGTCGGCGTTGATGCCGGGCAGGTCGAAGTGGATGTAGAAGGTGTCGCCCTGCCGGTAGGCGTCCATCGGCATCGCCGCGGGCCGGGCGGCGGTGCCGAGCACCTGCTGGGTGAGCCGGTCCAGCTCGCGGAACGGGTCGGTGCGCATGAGCATGATCGGTGCCTCCTTCGCCAGTGCCGGTTGTCATGTCACGCTCATGGCATCTATATAGCATCCCAGAGAATTACCTGACAAGACTCGACTGAGATTTTCTCTTGGGTCATACTGGAGGACAGGTGACGTGCGGCAGCCCGTGCGAAAGGAAGAAACCCGGCAGCTGCAGGCCGAACTGGCCCGCCTGCGGGAACTGACCGGCGGCCGCGATGAATAGCTACGGTTCCAGCGACATCGATGTCGCCATCGCGCAGAGATGGCAGCCGGCGCTCGCGCGCGAACGCGGCGACAGCGACCTCGGTCCCGGTGAGATCGGCCGAATAATCAACGAAGGTAGCCGCAAAGCTACCGGGAATGGGAGGGACGTTCTGCTGCCCTGGTCACACATTAGGTGGAGCGTACTTGTCAGGTCGGCGGGAGCATCGGTGACGCGGTGGCTGTAGCGCGGTTGTGACGAAACGCAGACGCCACCAACACCGTCTTCCTCTGAGGTGGAGGCATGGACCCCACAGCGGTCCGTGCCGAGGGCACGGTGCCCCGGCTTCGGCAGATGATCACGAAAAGGAGAGGCCGTGGCTGATGGCGGAGAATGGGACCGGCGTTCGCTGCTCCGGGGCGCCGCCGTGGTGGCCGGCGCCGCCGCGACCGCGCCGCTGCTGGGCAAGGCGACCACGGCGCAAGCCGACGGCAATGACGCGGACGCGTTGTTCAAGGCCGGGAAGTTCGCCCAGGCCGGCCGCCTGTATGAGGAGATCCTGCGAAATGACCCCAACAACCTGGAGGCGGCCCGCCAACTCGGCTATGTCGGGCTACTGTCCAACAACTTCCCCCAGGCTGAGAAGTACCTCACGATGGCCCTCAAACTGTCACCCGACGACAAGGAAACCAACAAGCTCCTGGGTGACTGCTACATCCGGCAGGACAAATTCTCCCTCTCGATACCTTGCTGGCAAGCGGCCGGCAAGGAAATCTACGCCGAATGGTTCGCGGCACTCCGCGGCACTCCATATCAGATCTATGGCGACACCGCCCGGCTGCCATGGCAGCAGATGGACCCCGAACCGCTGGTAGAGGCCTCGGTCAACGGCGGAGCGCCGAAGAGCTTTACGTTCTACACCGGCGAGCCGTGGCTGGGCATGTCCGCGGCAGTAGCCACGGAGGCCGGGCTTACCGCCGTGGCCAAGCAGCAGATCACTTACCTGGACGGCACCGCGTGGCAGTACTTCGGGGTGCTGGACTCCTTCAAGATGGGCGACATCGAACTGCGCAACATCCCCGTGGAGTGGTCGGAGACGGATCAGGCTTCGCCCGGGGGCCCCGACGACGGCATCATCGGCACGTGGGTCTTCTATCACTTGCTGACCACCTTCGACTACGCGGGCCAGTCGCTGATCCTGCGCCGCCCGACCCCAGAAACGGCCAGGACGGCACGCGCCGCCGCCAACCGAGCGGGCGCCGAGCCCCTGCCCCTGTGGCTGGCCAGCGAGCACATGCTGCACAGCAGCGGCAGCGTCGCCGGCTCCGGCACACAGGTGGTGGCCCTTCCCATCGGCGGAACCAGCGAATGCGCCGCGATCATGCCCGAGGAAACGGCCAGGCAACTGGGGGTCCGCATCGACTACGACCGCCCGCTCCAGACCTTCGGCCACAGCCACCCAACCGTCACCTACCCCTGCTACCCGAAGGAGATCAGCCTCGGCAACGCCACCGCCAAAGAGATCTACTGCAACACGGACCCGGACATGCCGCTCACCCCCTACGGGTTCGACATACCGAACACCCTCTTCCACAGCTTCTACAAGCCCTACAACCTCACCCTCGACTTCACCGGCATGAACCTCTACATCGCCCGCGGCAAAGCCAGCTGACCGCGGAAATGACCAGGCCGGCCTGCATTGCCGCGATGTAAGGGGTGAGCATGCCGACGTCGCGGTGCGGCCGGCCTGCGAAGTCAGCTCTCCGTCACTCGTCCGCGAGACGGTATACCTCGGCGCCGGCACGGCTTGCCGCACGCAGGACTGTCATGTACTTTCTTAACGGAAACTACTTGACGAAGGAGCCCGAATGCCCGAGGTGACAGGAGACCCGACCGCACTGGAGCAACTGCGGGTGCAGCGGGGCCGGCTGGCGGACCGGATACGGGCGCCGTGGTGGTACCTGGCCGGTATCGCCATCATGTGGGCACTGGTCTTCGCGGCCCCCTTCGGCTCGCGGTACCTTCCCCGGGGCATTAGCCCCTACCCGCCCATCCTGGTCGCCGCGCTGGCGGTGGCCAGTCTGCTGAAGTGGGGCCAGGCCCTGACCACCGGGATGAAGGTGGGCTTCCGGAACCTCAGCTACCGCCCGGGCCGTCCCGCGGGGATCGCGATGCTCGTGGTGAGCATCGCCGCCAACGGGAGCGAGACCTCCCTGATCCGCCGCGGCCTGCTCGTGGCCGCGATCGCAGTCGCGGTCCTCGCCGTCGCGGCGGAGGTGGCCGCCCAGCAGGCCCTTCTGCGGGCGATCCGCCAGGACCTGCGAGCCGGCGGAGGAGCGGCGTGACCGCCACGGCCAAGCCAGATCCGCTCATTCACCCGATCACCCGGTTGTCGATCTGCGGGCTGCTCGCGGCTGGCGCGGACTGGGTCGAGTTCGCCGCGCTGCGCGATGCGGCCGGGATCAGCGACTCGGTGCTGTCGAAACAGTCCCGCGTGCTCGAAGACGCCGGGTACGTGCAAGTCCGCAAGGGCGCGGTCGGCCGGCGGCCGCGCACGTGGTTCCGGCTCACCGCGGAAGGCCGCCAGGCGGTGGAGGGTCATCTGGCCTGGCTGACCGAGCTGGAGGAGGCGGTCTCGGCCAGCACCCGGGATGCGCCGCAGGCCAGTCCCCTCCCTGGTGACCGCGACCAGCCGCGCCGCGTACCGCCGCCTCTGCTGGGCAGCACCTGAGCTGGTTCTGACCTGCACGGCCAGGCGGGCGCTACACCCGCAGCGTCGGCGTAGCGCGCGAGCTGCGGCATTGGGCCGCCGGGTGTTTCAGGCTACGAGGACTACCTCGACTCCGACCGCGTCATAGGTCCCGCGTGCGCGCGTCTCTCGTTGCGAGGGCAACGCCGTGCTCCTTGGCGGCGAGGGCCACCAGCCCGTCGTACACCGCGCCTCCCGCAATACCCAGGCTGCTCAAGGTTGAGTGGACCTTCCGGGCAGACGAGCCGCTCAACACCAGCGGCGTCGTGAACCGCGCATCGGGCAGGCGTGCGGCATCTTCAGCGGAGAGCCTGGCATCGCCTGGCAGCTGGCCCGGCATCAGCCCCTGCGGATGCGGTAGCGCATGTGCGTGACGTGCTGCGCGAGATCCTCGACCTGCGGGGTGGTCAACCGGCGGACCGCGTCGAGCTCGATGTGCTCCGCGGGCAGGTTGTCGAACAGCCTTCGTCCCTGCCCGAGCAGGACCGGTACGACGTGCAGTTCCAGTTCGTCGAGCTGCCCTGCCCGCAGCAGCGCCTGCGCCGCCCCGGCACCGTGCACCATCACGTCGCCGTCTCCGGCTGCCGCGCGGGCCTGTGCGGCGCACTGGTGTACGTCGGTGACGTAGCGGACGCCGCCCGGTGGCGGGTCCTCCGGGACGTTGTGGGTCAGGACGAAGATCGGGACGCCATCGTGATGGTCACCCTGCCAGCGGTGGGCGTGTTCGTAGGTACGGCGGCCGGATATGACAGCGCGGGTGGCCAGCACCTCGGTGTACACCTGTCCGCTAGGTCCCGGGTCGTTGCGCCGATCGAGCCAGTTGAAAAGGCGGAACCCGCCGATGCCCATCGGGGTGTCCAGGCTGTCCCGCGGCCCGGTGACGTAACCGTCCAGGGATATGGTCATGTACAGCCGGATGAGTGCCATCGCCTCAGCCCGCCGTTCTTACCCGGTAGCGCAGGTGCGCCACACCCGGCCCGTCCACGGCACGGAGCAGTTCGAGCTCGATGTGGTCGGGTGGCATGTCCTCGAAGAGCGGTTCACCCTGTCCGAGTAGGACCGGGATCAGGTGAATCTGCAGTTCGTCGAGGACGCCTGCGGCAAGGGCCAGCCGAGCGGTGCGGGCTCCGTGGACCAGTACGTCCTTGTCGCCGGCCGCATCCTTGGCCATGTTCACCGCGGCCGTGACGTCGCTTACATAGGTGACCCCGGGCCATTGCAGCTTGGGATCGGGCTGATGGCGGCTCAGGACGAGGATCGGCACGCCATCGTGGTGGTCGCCGCCCCAGCCGTCGGCGAGCTCGAACGTCCGCCGGCCGACGACGACCGCCCCGGTGGCCATGGCCTCGTCCAGGATCTCACGGTTCACGCCCGCCAGGTGGCTGCCTGTTCTGTGCTCGGCGTCGGCATCCGGCAGAAACCACTCATGCAGCCGCTGCCCTTTGTCACCGAGCCCGTTGCCCGGCGCCACATTCGGCCCGGCGATGAACCCGTCCACCGACATCGACATGTACAGCACGGTTTTACTCAAGTTTCCAATCCTTTCGGTACCGGACGCTCAGGCGGGGTGGCAGGAATCGCCGTCCCCGGGAGGTTAGCCGGTTACGGTGACGCCGTCGGGAACGTTGCCGACCTCGACGGCGGCACCCGGCGTACCGGTCGCGACCGTCACGGGGACGACGTTGTTCACGTTGGTGTCCACCACCCAGGCGATCGTTCCCGCTGAGTTGAAGCCCACCGCGTAGGCGCCGGAACCGGTCGGGATGAACGTACCCGGCGTTCCGCTCGCGACCGTGACCGGGGTGACGCCACCCGCGCCGAAATCCGCGACGTAGGCCATCGCCCCGCCCGGTGAGATCTGGACGTACTGCGGGTCCGCGCCGACCGGCATCGTGCTGGTCACGGTGTCGGTCTGGGCGTCGATGACCGACACCGAGGACGACCCGCCGTTGGTGATGTAGACCCGCTGGCTGTCCGGGGTGACCGCGACACCGAACGGCGCCGCGCCGACCGCGATCGTGTGCGTGACGGCGCCGGTGGCCAGGCTGATGTCACTGACCGTGCCGCTGCCCTGGTTGGCGACCCACAGCCGGGTGCCGTCCGGGCTCACCGCGAGCCGCTCCGGCTGGGTGCCGACCGTGACCGGGGTGCCGGCGGTCAGCGTCGCGACGTCGATCGGCTGCACGGTGCCGTCACCGAAGTTGGTCACCCACACGGTCTTGCCGTCCGGCGTGGCGGACACATCGGCGGCGATGCTGCCGACCGGGATCGTCTTGACCACGGCGTTCGTCATGGTGTCGATAACGGTGACGTTGTTGCTGTTGTTGTTGGCCACGAACAACAGCCCGCCGGTGACGATCATGCCGTCGGGCCCGCTGCCCACCGGGATCGGCGGGCCGGCCGTATCGGTCTGGGTGTCAACCGGCGTGACCGTGTTGTCGCTGTAGTCCGACACGTAGGCGGTCGGAATCGACTGGCCCGCGGTGGCGACCGTCACCAGCAGCGAGGTCCGCGGAATAACGGCTCCATTGGCCGCCTGCGAGGTGAACGTGATCTGGTAATACCCCGGAGCCATGGACGCGGCGGCGCTGATCGTCACGGTCGTCGAGGCGGTGCCGCCGGGCGGGGCCGTGATCGTGCCGTTCGCGGGCGATGCCGTCAGCCCGGCCGCCGCGGTCTCGTGCCAGGTAACCGTCGCCGGACCGGACGTGCCGAGCGTGTTGTCGTTCTCAACCGTGATGCTGGTCGAGGCTCCGGGCGCCAGCCGGACCTGAGCCGGGCTGAGGCCGAGCGCGGCCCTCGTGCTCGGCGGGAAATCCACCGGGCCAGCCGGGAACGACGGCGGGGCGTCGGCGGCCGCCGTGCCCCAGTTCGTGTCCGGGGTCGCGGAGAGGGTGAAATCGAGCTCGTGGGCGCTGGTCAGGTCGATCCAGGTGTGCTCCGTTGGCCGTCCGTCCACCGTCAGCGCGTGCACATAGGTGTCGCCGGCGCCTTGCGCGTTGACCGTGAGGTTGCCGAACGCTCCGTGGATCACCTCCTGCGAGAATTGCGGCGTCCCGATCACGAGCATCGGCACGCCCGGTGTCTGCGGGTACAGGCCGAGCGCCGCCCAGACGTACCAGGAACTCATCGCGCCGAGGTCGTCGTTGCCTGGCTCGCCACCCGGCGTCAGCGAGTAAAGCTGACTGGTGATCTCGTGCACGACATCCTGCGTCCGCCAGGGCTCGCCGGTGCTGTCGTAGACCCAGGGCGTGTCCAGCGCCGGCTCGTTCCCGGCCCAGTTGTATGGCTCGTCCGGGCCCACGTTGAGCTGGGAGAAGTACTCATCAAGCCGTGCGCTGGCGGCCGTGTCGCCGCCGATGCCCTGGACCACGCCGCTCAGGTCCTGCGGAACCATCCACGTGTACTGGGCGGCGTTGCCCTCCTGGAAGCCGTCCTGCCCGAATCCGGTGAGCGCGGGAACCGCCGGCCCCGAGGGAAACGCGCCATTGACGTCACGCGGCTCGATATAGCCATCGGCCGTGTCAAAGATGTTCTGCCAATCCTGGGACCGGGCCGTGAAAACTCCCGCCGTTCGTTCCTGATCAAGGTCGAGGGCCAGCCGGGAAATAGCGAAGTCGTCGAGCGCATACTCGAGCGTCTCGGAGGCCCCGTTGGGGACGGGACTGATCGAATCGGAGCCGATGTTCGGCACGTAGCCCTTGGCGATGTAGGCGGCGCCGTTCGGACGTTCGACGTACCAGCCCTGCCCGGGCGTGCCGGTGCTGTCGTCCGCGCCGCGCACCATGTCGGCGAGCGCGGTGGTGGCGTCAAAGCTTCGGGCGCCGAACGCGTAGCTGTCAGCGAGGATCGGGTCGGCGGCGTCGCCGTTCATCACCCCGGTGTAGCCGTTGGCCACCGGCCACTTCGGCAGCCAGCCGCCCTGGGCCGCGTCGTTGAGCAGCGAGGTCGCCATGTCGCCCGCGATCCGCGGGTCGATCGTCGCGAGCAGCGGCACCTCGGACCGGTAGATATCCCAGCCCGAATAGTCGGCGTACTGAGCGTGCCCCGGCGCGACCTGGTGGACCTTGCCGTCGAAGCCGATGTATGAACCGTCGGCGTCGCTGAACAGGCTCGGCTCAAGCGACGCGTGGTACAGCGCGGTGTAGAACGTCGCCCGCGCCGTGCTGGCGCCGCCGCGGATGGCGATCGCGTTCAGCTGATGGTTCCAGGCGGCGGTGGCGTGGGCCGCGACCGCGCCGACGTTCCAGGTATGCGCCTCGGCGGCCAGGTTGCCCAGCGCCCCGTTGATGCTCACGTACGAAATCGCGGTCTGCATCCCGACGACCGGGTCGTGGCTGGTGTCGAACGTGGCCCAGCCGCCGGCCACGACTCCGGAACCCTGCGTGCCCGACTTGGCCGAGTACTGCTTGCGTAGCGGCTTCTGCTTCCCCTTTACCGTTACCGAGGTGGCGCCGGGAGAACGGGTGACCTGTGCCTGGGTGGTGCCGCCCCAGGTGCCTGACGTGGTGAACGGGTGGTTGAACCGGGCGGCGAAGTACACGGTGTACGTGTCCGGCTGGCCGCAGAAGCCGCCGCTGGTCACCGCGCCGGCGATCTCGTCGTCGCCGATCGCCTGGAACGTCGCGGCGGAGCCGCCATTCGCGCTGTCCGCGACCTTCACCAGCAGCTGCGCGCTCGTGGTGGCGGGGTAGGTGAAGCTGGCCAGGCCCGTGCGGTCGGTGACGGCGAGCTGGGTCCGGATCCCGCCGGCGGTGACGGCGTATGAGCCGGGGTGGGCGACCTCGGTATCGTGGCTGAAGGCCGCCTGAGCATCGCCCGGGTCAGCCGGTATCGCACCCGCCAGCGGCAAGATGGGGAAGTCGCCGGCGATCGCGCAGCCCGGCCCGGAAAGGTGAGCGAGGCTGAACCCGGTAATGTCCGAATCCGCGTAGTTGTACCCGCCGCCGTCTGGCCGGGACGGCGTGTCGGGGCTCCACTGGAGCATGCCGAACGGCATGTCGGCGCCCGGGAACGTGTCGACCTGGCCGACGACCGAGCCGCCGCTGCCCGTGCCCACCATCGGGTCCACCAGCGCGGCCGGGTTCTGCGAGGTGGCGTTCTGCGAGGTTGCGGCCTGGGCTGGCGCCGGGGATAGCAGCACGACCGTCAGCGTGGCTGCCGCGAACGCAGTCAAACTGGCTGACAACGTTGTCACCTATGCATAACAACACATAGACCAACAGATTGCCACGGGTTGGCGACCAGAAAATCGATCGCGGTGGAGCAGCGGCTACGAACAGATACCTGGCAGATACACCAGGTGCCGGGTAATGTATGCGGTGTTCGATGGAGCGGCGGGGTAACAATGGATGCCAGGTGAGCACCGGTACCGACACCGGTCAGCGCCGCCGCCGCGTGCGGCTCACCCCGCTACGGTCGATCGCGGTCGAGTTCACCGGGAGCCGGGCCGACGAGGGACCGCTCACCCTGGGCCAGCTCCACGTCTACACGTGGCTGAGCCAGATGCCCGACCACTTCCACGCGAACCTGTACGTCGAGCTCCCGGTGCCCGCGATGGCGTCCATCGACGACGTGGCCGAGGCGACCGCGGTGCTGATCGCCCGGCACGAGAGCCTGCGCACCAGCTACCTGCCCGGCGAGCCGCCACGCCAGCGGGTCGCGGCGTCGGGTGTCCAGATGCTGGAGGTCTGCTCGCTCGGCCGGGGACAATGGGGACCGCGGGACCGCCCCGCGGCGGCCGAGGCGCTCAGCCAGTGGCTACGCGAGTCCGATCCGGCGCGAGGGCCGCTTCGCCTGGCGGTGGCCATCGCTCCCGACGCGGGCGACCGGGTCATCGCATGCGCCGCCGGGTTCACGCACCTGGCCGTGGACCATGGCGCAATTGAGGTCCTCAAACGCGACTTCGCCGGCCTGCTCGGCGATCCCGCGCGACGCCAGGCCGGGCCGCCCGGCCACCAGCCGATGGACCAGGCCGAACTGGAGGCGATGCCGGCCGAGCAACACAAGGCCGAGGCAGCACTGGACCACCTACGGGAGCAACTGCGGCGGATGCCCCGCTGCCTGTACGCCTTGCCGGGCACCAGAACCAGCGGCGAGTCGCTGGCGGTGGAGCTGTCATCGGCCGGCGCCGCGATGGCCGTACGGCAGGTGGCGGCACGCACCCGGACCAGCCGGTCCAGCGTCGTGCTCGCGGCCATCTGCGCTGTGATCGCCCGCCGCTCCAACTATCCGGAACTGGTGTTCCCGCTGATATCCGGCAACCGTTTCGAGCGTCATCTGCTGAACTACGTCGGTCCCCTGGCGCAAGGCACCATTGCCACCGTCGAGATTGCCGGAAGAAGCTTCGACGAGCTGGCCGCCCACACCTGGACCAGGGTGATGGAGGCGAGCAGGCACGCCAGGTTCGACACGGCCAAGCAGGTCGCCATGAACGAACTGATCGAACATGAGCGGGGCCTGCGGCCCAACTTCGACCCGTTGTTCAACAGCCTCGTCGCTGAGTCATGGTCCGGACTGACCGCGGGCGTCGGGTTCCAGCCCGAGGAGATCGACCTCGCGCTCGCCCGGACCGAGCTGCGGTGGCGCCCGGTGCCGGTCCCCGCAGCGCCGATCCGGTTCACCCTTCACCAGATCGACGGCTGCCTACGGCTGGACATGTGGAGCGGTGACACCGGCCTGGTGCCGCGGGCCGAACTGGAGTCGGTGCTGCTGGCCACCGAACGCCTGCTGGTGGCCGCCGCGCACGCTGACGTGCCCGGCAGCCAGATGGCCGGGCTCATCGGACTGGAACCCATCGCCGGCATCCCGGACCGGATATGGATAGACCACTGCTGGGTCGACGTAGCCGATGTTCAGCGCCTGGTGGATGAGGCCGTCGCGCCCGCCGCGGCCCGCGTCTTCGCCTCGGCAGACGGCCGCCCGCTGACCGCCTACCTGGCCGCCACCGACGCCATCCGCACGCCGCAACAGGCACACGCCCGGTGCATGGATGTCCTCGCCCACCACCCCACGGCCATCACCCCACGCCACTACGTCATATGCCCCACCGCGCCGTCCGAGGCGACCGACCCCACCGCCTGGCCCGTACCTCTGGCCACCGGCACCGGCCGGGCCAGGCACAGGTAGAGCAGCGCGGAATCGACAAACACGAGCAGGGTGAGCACGTAGTAATTGCCGACGATCAATTCCAGCCCACGCCAGGTGAACTCGACCGTCCCGTAGTTCCCGCGGTTCGGCGCGAGAAGCAGCAATCCGCGCGGCAGCAGGGGGGCCTCGGGGTCGTAGCCGCCCTGGTTGCCGATAGGCACAGGCCACCAGCCAAACAGGCCCACCACCAGCGCGGCGCCGAGGATCCGGTAGCCGAGGCGCCGTGGCCCGTACGCGGCGAGGACAAGTGCCGGAATCACGTAAACGTAGTGGTGCGACCAGCTGATCGGGGAGACCAGCAGGCCGGTCGCGGCGCACGCAACCAGGCCGAGTAGCTCGTGGCCACGTCGGCTCGCCAGTATCGAGGTGGCGAGCCCGGTGATGCCGACGACGATCGCCGCGACCAGCCAGTACACGTGAGCGTCGGGCCCGGCGTGAGTTAGGCGCAGTATGACGCCATTAAGGGACTGGTTGTCCAGGTGGAAGGGTCTGCTGCCCGGCCGGGTGATCTTCCCGCCCCAGTAGACCGCGGAGGCGTGCGGCAGCAGCGCGAACCCAAGCCCTACCGTAACCGCGAAGGTCAGCGCGCTGACCGCCGCGGCCTTTACTCGCCGCGTGAATAGCAGGTACAGAATGAAGATCAACGGCGTGAGCTTGATCCCCGCCGCCAGCCCGATTCCGATGCCCTTGCCGTTGATGCGGTCCGGCAGCGCGAGATCGCCCACCACCAGGGCCAGCAGCACGAGGTTGATCTGCCCGAAGAACAGTGTCATCGCGACCGGTTCGAGCCAGAGGCTCACCGCGGCGATCGCAAACGCAGCCGCCGCCCTGGCGAGGCCGACGGGGCGTCCGGCGAGCCCCAGGGAAAGGTACGCCACCACCGGCAGCAACCCGATCGTGAGCACCGCCAGCCCGACCTGCCAGGTGGCGAACGACGCACCGCTCCCCGCAGCGAACGCGACCGCGGCGAACGGCGTGTAGATGAACGGCAGCTTCGCCGCCCCGAGCTCCAGCGCATAGAGCATCGTCGGCTGGTTCCGCACGGCGATGCCGCCATCCCGGTAGACGGCCGTGTCGATCTGCGTCCAGTAGTACTGCGGGGACGCGTGGATGAGCAGGACATGACCGGCCACGGCCAGCAGGAACAGTGCGACCGCGGCCATGAGCCAGGTGGCTGGCCGTATTCGAGTCACCGATCCGTCTCTTCAGCCTTGAACCAGCCTAGTCATGTTCGCTGACCATGATGTCAAACCGGGACCGATTTCGTGCCGATCAGGGACCTGGCCGCTTCGTAAGGTATAGATGAATGGAGAGGGAGTGAGCCGCGTGCCTGCTCGCGCGCTATTTCATACCGCGCCACGCCGTGTGGAGATCAGGGAACTGCCCGCACCACGGCCCGCGGCCGGTGAGGTCCTTGTCCGCACCGTGCGCTCCGGCATAAGCGGTGGCACCGAACGGCTGGTGTACCGCGGCGAGGTCCCGGCCGACATGGTGCTGGACGACACGATCGACGCGCTTGGCGGTACCTTCTCCTATCCCTTCCCCTATGGGTACGCGTGTGTCGGCGAAGTAGCGGAGTCCGGCCAGGCGGTTTTCGCGTTCCATCCGCACCAGGACGTATTCGCGGCGCGGCCTGATGAACTGATTCCGCTGCCTGGAGTCGATCCCGCGTCCGCAACCTTGTTGCCGCTGGTCGAGACGGCGCTGCAGGTGACACTAGATGCGGGGGCCGGATATCGCGACCGGGTCATCGTGCTCGGGGCCGGCGTGCTCGGGCTGCTGACCGGCTTGCTGTTGCAGAGCGCTGGGTGGCGGCCGCTGATCGCCGAGCCGCAGGCGTGGCGCCGCACTGTGGCCAGCAGCCTCGGCGTCACCACCGCAGCGCCAGAGGAACTGGTGAAAGAGGAAGTTCCACTGGTCATTGACGCCAGCGGTAACCCGGATGCGCCAGCGATGGCGCTGAATTTGCTGGCCCACGAGGGAACCCTGTTGATCGCGTCGTGGTTCGGCACCAAACCAGTGGTGCTGCCGCTCGGCGGCGCCTTCCACCGGCGGCGTCTGATCATCCGCAGCACTCAGGTTTCCACGGTGCCGGCCCGGCTGTCCGGGACCTGGACCCGGTCCCGGCGCCGCCGGGAGGCCGTCGAGCTGCTGTCCGGACTACCGTTGGCAAAGCTGTGCACTCACGTCTTCGCCTTCGCCCACGCAGCCGAGGCGTTCCAAGCCGTGGACCAGGGGATACCCGGGTTGATGCATGCCGTTCTCGACTACGACAGGAGTGCTGCCGGTGACCTTTGAGGTCGGGTTGAGCCGAAACGTCCGTGCCTTCCACATCATGCCGGGACTGCCCGGGCCAGAGGGACAACTGCACGATCATGACTACCGGATCGAGATCGTGGTGGATCGCGAGCAACTCGACGACCGGGGCATGGTCTGTGATCTGGATGTACTGGAAGCGGCGCTGACCGAGCTGACCAGCCGCGTCGACGGCCGCAACCTGGAGGAGATACGGCCAGCCGAGGCCGAGGCGGTCACAGTCGAGGTATTCGCCCGCTGGGTGCACGACAGCCTCTCGCCCGCCGTCGCCGCCGCGGGCGGCGAGGCACTGGCGGTGCGGGTGTGGGAGACTCCCGTCGCGTTCGGCGGATACCACGCACGCTGCTGACAGGATGGGCTGGGAGGCTGAACCGTTCTGCTGACATGATCGTTTTAACTTTCATGAGAAACAGTCGACACAACATTTTTCGTGGTTCTCGCGGGGCAGGTTTATGACACTGGGCTGGGATAATCCCACGGCAGATCCCACCACTACGATCTTGCTGAGACACGGCGATACCCGACTATCACCCGAGCACCGCTTCAGCGGACAGCGCGACCTCCCGCTAAGCGCCAGCGGAACCCGGCAGGCCCAGGCCGCTGCCTGCCGCCTGGCTACCGGCGCCTCGATCGACGCCGTGGTCAGCTCGCCATTGCGGCGCGCAGTCGACACCGCCGTCATCGCGGCCGCCAAGCTGGGCCTGACAGCGGTCATCGATGATGATCTCCGGGAAACGGACTACGGTGACTGGGATGGCTTTACCCTGGCAGAAATCCAGCAGCGATGGCCCGCGGCCGTGGCAGCCTGGCGGCGCGACCCCGAACAGGCGCCGCCGGGCGGGGAGAGCTTCGCCGACACCGCACACCGGGTAAACCGGGCCTGCGACCGGCTGCTGCGGGACCACGGCGGCCAGACCGTCCTGGTGGTAAGTCACGTCACCCCGATAAAGATCCTGCTGTGCCGTGCTCTCGGCGTTCCGCTCGGCACCATTTACCGGCTATATCTCGGCTCCGCCTGCATTAATGAGGTCCAGTGGTACGGCCCCGGATTTGCCGCCGTCCATTGCGTCAACGACACCAGCCACCTCCCCTGACTCAGCGGGTACTGAAGGCGTTGAGGAACTGATTGCGGAAGGCGTTCATTGGCTCGAGCGGAGCGGAGGGGCCGGGCAGCAGCCCGGCCTGCCAGCGCCAGGACGCAATCTGCCTGAACACGGACGGGTCGCGGGCGACGATCGAGATCGGCACCTCATGGCTGGCCTCGTTGCCGCTGACAGAGGTACCGGGCTGCTCGTCGCCGAGCAGGATAAGCACGAGGTTCGGGTCATTGAGCTCGGTGACCCATGAGGTGAGGGCCTGCAGCGAGTACTGGATCGACGTGCCGAAGGCCTGGCGCTCCTTGCTGGCACTGCCCAAGACGGAGAGCGGGTTCTCGCCGCGCGCGGGCATCGGGTCGAATATCGAGCCGTCGCCGACCTTGTTCCAGGGCACCATGACCGGCAACGGGGCCCAGGGAGTGTGCGAGGAGACCGTGACGATCTGGGCCATCACGGGCTTGTGGCCTGGTTTGAGTTCGAGCCGCTGGAACTCGGCCAGGGTGTACTGGTCGGGCATCGAGGCGTAGCTGAACCTCGGGCCCCGGTAACCGACCTGGTACCGGTCATATTGCTGGTCGAAGTGGTAAAAGGACGCGCCGGTCGGCCAGTAGCGGTTGTCGGCGGGAGCGTCGTAGACGGTGCGCCAGCCGGCCTTGTCGAAGGCGTCGCTGAGGGTGAACCGGTGGCTGGCGGTGAGCTCGGCATACCGCTGCTCGCTGTCGACCCACAGCCCCGACTGCAGAGTGGAGTGGGCGAACCAGCTGATCCCGCCGAACGTCGGCGAGGTGATCCAGGCACTCCGCGTGGACCAGCCGGCGCGGGCCAGCGAGGCGGTGTCCCCGCGCAGGCTGGCATCGACGCCGGCGGAGAAGTCCGTGCCCTGGACGGCGACCTGCCCGTAGCTTTCGACGACGGCGAAGATGACATCCTTGCCGCGCAATCCGGTGAGCAGGCCCGAAGCCGGGATGCTGGCTTCAGGGTCGGAACCGTTGAGGGCCTGCTCGAACTGACGCTGATCGCGGAGCGCCACCTGGGTGTCGCGCACCTGCGCGACGACCAGCCCCGCGGTGCTGGTCGAGGCGACCGGGGATCCCGGGACGAATCGCAATGACAGGCCCGCGCACAGCGCCCAGACCGCGGTGAGGCCGGCGAGTGCGCGAACCGCGGGGCGACGATGCCGGGCGGCCACGGTGGAGACGTGAATCGCTGACGCGGTGATCGCGCCAATGACCAGGACGAGACCGATCAAGAGCGCGGCGAGAGCAATGTTTGTGCGCGTGGTACCGATCGTGTCGCGTACCACGCCGATGGCCGGGGAAAGGTCGCCCCAGTCGAGCACCGGGTTGAACGCCCGATCGATCTCCGCGTAGAACGCCATGTTGAGGAGCTTGAAGAGAGTGAGCAGGCCGAACAGGATTCCGGCGACCGCGGCCACGATCCGTCGCGGCCAGGCCGGAAGCACCAGCGCGATGGCAACCAGGCCCAGCCCTTCCACGGGGATGCTGGCAAAGGCGGCCGGGGTGAGCTGGTAGAGACGGTCGGGCGCGACGAGAACACCCCACACCAGCACGACCGAAAGCACCATGATGGCCAGCCGCAGAGCCCGGCGGGTGCGCGGGCCGGCGCCGGTCCGGTACAACCAGATCACGTCGCGGCCGAACGACTCCGCCAGCAGCAGCAATGCGGCGCCGACCGCGATCATCCCGGTGAGACGGTCGACCTCTCCGGATGCGGCGACGGTGAGCACGATGCCCTGGACCGCGGCCACGACCTTGCGCCAGTACCGGAATGGCAACGGCGCGGCCAGCCACGGGATCAGCCAGCCCGCTAGCAGCAGCACGTAACGGGCGGCGCCGATAACCAGCACCCAGCCGCCGTAGTCCTGGGACACGGCGATGCTGAGCAGCAGGATGAGGAAGGCGTCGACCTCGCCGTCGATGCGGGCGCCGAGGGGGGTGACGGTGCCGGTCCGGCGCGCCACCTGCCCGTCCACCGCGTCGAGGGCCAGCGCGACGGAGGACAGGGCGACCAGCGCTGTGATCGACACCGGCCGGCCGAACGAGTCGGCAACCAGGCCCGCGACCCCGGCGATCAGCAGTGTCCGGGTAAGGGTGACCCAGTCCGCCGGGAGTATCGCCGGCTGGTCACTGCGCATGCGGGCGGTGACAAGCAGCGCGACCGCCGCCGAACCGGTGGCCAGCCCGGCGATCCAGCCGGCGACGCCGAGACCAGCCGTGGCGGACACGACGCCGAGCAGGGCGGCGGTGGCGAGCATCCCCAGGATCGTCGCGAGCCGGATCGTAGGCAGCGGCGTGCCATTGTCCGCGGGCCGGGTCGCAGGCGGCGCCAAACTGGCCTGGGCCTCGTCCGCAGGCTGAATGGTACGAATGGTACGCACCACGCCTCCCTCTCCGCACCCGGCTGCCGTCATCCCTCATAAGTGACAACGGGTCCTCGGTCACGCTGGTTCACCTACCGGCCACGGGCTCGCTATGCGGCCGCGGCCGGACGGTTGAACTATTTGTCCAGCCGACCCGTGTAACAGGTGTGGCGTTCTTGCCCTCAGTTGCGGCCAGGACCGGCGCGGCTGTCCGTCGCTTCGGCCCGTCGTTGCTGCGTCTGGCCGTCGGCGTCACCGTACTATGGTTTCTCGGGCGGCATATGGGCGCGGCGCCGTTCGAGGACGGGCTGCGCGCGGTCACCTGGCAGGCGATCCTGGCCGCCGCCACGCTCACCGCCCTGACCACGGTTTGTTCGGCCTGGCGGTGGCGGGTCGTCGCCCGGGCGCTCGGCGTCGACATTGGCTTGCCAGGTGCGGTCTGTGCCTACTACCGTTCCCTGTTCCTCAACTCCGTGCTCCCCGGCGGGGTCCTCGGCGACGTGCACCGGGCGGTTACGCACGGCCGGCGCGCTGGAGACGTCGCGCGCGGGGTGCGCGCGGTGGCGTGGGAACGGCTGTGCGGTCAGGTCATCCAGGCCGTGGTGACCGTCGTCGTGCTGCTGACCCTGCCCTCGCCGGTCCGGCCCGCGCTGCCGTACGTTCTGGCCGGTGTCGCGGGCGTAGCCGGGTGTGCCGCGCTGGTTCTCGCCGCCGGCCGCCGCGGCCGGTCGCGGCTGACACGCGCCGCCCGGGCCGTTGCCCTTGACCTGGGCGGCCTGCTGGCCCCAGGGGTGTGGCCGCAGCTCACGCTGGCCTCGGGGCTGGTCGTCGCCGGGCACACGGCCACGTTCGTCATCGCCGCCCGTGTCGCCGGCTGCACCGCACCCCTGGGCGAACTGATCGCGCTGCTGATGGTGGTCCAGACCGCGGTGGTGATCCCATTGAGCGTCGGCGGGTGGGGACCACGGGAGGGGGCTGCCGCCTGGGCCTTCGCCGCAGCAGGGCTCGGCGCGGCCAAGGGGGTCACGGTCGCCACCCTCTATGCGGTGCTCATGCTGGCCGCGGTTGTCCCGGGCGCGGGCCTGCTGCTGGGGGACGCCGTCCGCCGCCGTCGCGGCCCGGGACACTCGGGCGAGTCGAGAGAACCTGATCCGGCGCCGCGGACAATGGAGGCCGTTCGTGGCTAGCCGGGCGAGCGACTAGCCCGGCTAGCGCCTAGTCGGGCGAGCGGCCCACGAAATCAAGCTGGTGAGCGATGTATACCAGCTCACCCGCAGCCAGCTGCCGACCGCGCACGGCCAGCCAGTCGGCCAGGTCCGCCGGTTCCACCTGATCCTGGCGACTCCGCAACGCGTTCTCGATCGTGCCAAGGATGCTGCGCAGGAAGTAAGCCTCATCGCCCGGGTAGTTCCCATCCGGGTCGGCGCTTACGACCCAGTCCGACGACCCGGCCGCCAGCGCGGGCACCCCCGCGGCCCGCAGGTAGTGGAACAGGCGACGGCCCGTCCGGCTCTCCCCGGCCGGCCGGCCATAGCGAAAGCGCTCATCCATGTCGCGGTGGTAGGCCCGCATGACCCGGTCGTCGCTGGGGTGGCCGGGCGCGAAGATGCTCTCGCCGTCGTAATTGATGGTGAACCAGTAGACGCCGCCGGGAACCAGCAATCGCAACAATCCGGGCAGGACGGCCGGCACGTCCACCAGGTCCAGGACAGCGTTGGCGATCAGCACATCGGCCAGCGGCCCGTGAGCGGCCTCCAGGTACCTGCCGAGCTCGGCGTGCACCAGGCGCACCCGCAGATCACCCACCCGCAGCCCATCCGGCAGCGGGCCGCTGCGCAGGCCCCGCGCGGCCGCCCAATCGCACAGCCACCGGCGAGAACAATCCAGCAGCTGCCGATCCGCGTCCAGCAAGATGTACTCGCCAAGGCCGACCACGCCCCAGTCCATCAGGCGGGCCACCATCGTTCCCAGGCCAGCGCCAACCTCCAGCACCCGCGGCGCGCCCGCGGGCATGAGGCGGCGCAACCCGGCCAGCACATGCCGGTTGAGCGCCCGGTCATCCACCGTCGTCTTCGCGGCCAGGTAACGGGCATAGCCGGAGGTCATCGGAGCTTCGTCGAAGCAAGTCATTGCTTCTCGGCTACCATCGCGAACTTGCGCACCCGCCCGCCGCTGAGCCATTCGCTCCACAGCTGATGGGCGGTGATCAGCTCGGCGGTGGCCTGCGTCCCGATCTGGGCGGCGATCTGAGGTGAATCAGCTTGGTAACAGCGCAACAGCGCTGCCGCCATCGTGTGATGGGCGGAGCTGTACTCCTGCCGCCAGGTCACGGCCAGCCCTACGTTGCGCAGCACGCCGGTCAATTCCGCCAGCTCGATGGGCCAGACCGTATCCGCGCCGGGCATCCGCGCCCGCTCCCGCTGGGTGAGCGGCCGGCCTTCCTCGACCGTGAACGCGAAACGCCCGCCCGGCTCCAGCACACGCGTCACCTCACCCATCAGGGCATCCTTGTCCGGGAAGGCCAGCATCGTCTCCAGCAGGAATATCACCTCGAAGCGGCCCTCGGGCAGCGGCGGGAGGTGAGCTTGCTCGAAGCGGCAGGGAAGACTCCCGGCCAGCTGCCGGGCGGTGGCCAGCGCGGTGGCGGAGTGATCGACACCCAGGTAGTCGCATCCCGAGTCCGCCGTGATCATCCGGCCCGGGCCGGCCACCCCGCAGCACAGGTCGAGCACCGAGACGCCGGGGCCGACCCGGGCCTGGTGAGCCAGCCTCCTGACCTCGGCCGCACGCATGAAGCTCTCCTGGCCGACATACTCGCCCGCGGGGTAGGCGGTCGCCCGGGCCCGCTCCAGCGCCGTCAGGAATGGCGCTCGCTGATCCTGTCTCACATCAGATCCCGAACGTCTCAGGCCGAACCGCATCCACTGCTGCCACGTACTACCTTGTATGACTTATGACGGATCGGCGGCGGGTGTGGTTCAGTGCGGGTCCACGTAGTAGTCCCCGAGGAGTTCGATAATCCCGGCCTGCCTACCGGTGGCAACATCTATGACCGGAGGATCTGCGCCGGGCTGGCCGAGGCCGGCTGGGAGGTGCTGGTCGCGACCGTCGCCGCGCCGTGGCCGGTACCCAGTCTGGGCGCCCGCGCCGACCTGGCCCGCATCGTTTCCGCCATCCCCGACGGTGAGACCGTCCTGATCGACGGGCTCATCGCCTCGCCGACCGCCGCGCAGTTGCTGCCACACACCGGACGGATCCGAATGACGGTGCTGCTGCACATGCCTCTGGCAACCGCCCTCGACACACACCATGATGCCAGCGCGGAGCGCTCCGAACAGGCCGTGCTCCGCGCGGCCACCGGCGTGGTCGTTACCAGCGAATGGACCCGCCAGCAGGTCCTGACCCGATACGCGATCCCGGCCTGCCGGGTGCATGTCGCCCGGCCGGGCGCCGATCGGGTCGCTGCCCCCGCCCGGCCCGTCCGCGGCCACCTGATCTGCGTCGGAGTCCTCGGCCCCCACAAGGGGCAGGACCTCCTCGTCGAGGCACTCGCCGGCGTCGCTGACCAGGACTGGCATTGCCTGCTGGCCGGATCGCTCGACCGTCATCCGGACTTCGTCGAACAATTGCGGACCCGTATCGCGCGCCTCGGCTACGGCCACCGCGTCCGGCTCAGCGGCGTCCTGGCCGGCGCGGCGCTCAGCCACGCGTATACCACCGCCGACCTGCTCGTCGCGCCGTCCCGCTCGGAGACCTACGGCATGACCGTCACCGAAGCGCTCGCCCACGGCCTGCCCGTCATAGCGGCCGCCGTCGGCGGGCTGCCCGAAGCGCTCGGCTTCAGCGCCGATGGCACCCGCCCCGGCCAGCTGGTCCCTCCCGGCGATCCGGCTGCGCTCGCCGCCGCGCTCGGCGACTGGCTGGGCGACGAGCGCCACCGGCAGCGGCTACGGGCCGCCGCACGACAGCGGCGGTGGACCCTGCGCGGCTGGGAACAGACCACGCAAGAGATAGCGAACGCACTGACCGCCAGAACCGCCGAACAGGATGAAGGAGCGTCCGATGACAATCAGGACCGAGAGCCGCATAACAATCGCCAGCAGCGCCGGTGAGGTGTGGGCGTATGTCTGTGACGTCGGACGCTGGCCGGAGTGGGCGCCAACGGTTCTCGAATGCCGGGTTCGCGGCGGAGCTGAGCTTCAGCCCGGCTCGCAGGTGGACCAGCGGGCCAAGGACCTGTGGTGGACTCACAACCGGAGCCAGGAAGTGACCGCGGTGGAGGCGCCGCGCCACGTGGCGTTCGCCGGGACAATGGGTGCGTCCCCGGCGCGCTGGGGAATGGAACTCCAGCCGGCGGACGATGGGCAGACCGACGCCATGATGTGGATTGAGGTCGATCTCGCGGGCATCATGCGCGTGATGCCCGGCCTTCTCAAGGGCAGAATCCAGCGTGTGAGCGATCTCGAGATGGCGTCGATCAAGGCCGCGGTCGAGGCCGAGGCCGAGGCCGCTGCCCGGGAAGACGCGGCGTCCTAGATGGGTGACCCTACGCGAGAGCACCTGATCGAGACATACCGCAAGAAGGCGAAGCACTACGACATCACCTCCCGGCTCTACCCCGCGCCCGGCTACCCCCAGCGGGCACAACGCCTCCGGGCCGTGCAAGCGCTCGGCCTTCGCGCGGGTGACAGCGTGGTCGACATCGCATGCGGTACTGGCCTGAACTTCCCGCTGATTGAGGAGGCGATCGGTCCTGACGGCCGGATCGTCGGCGTCGATCTGACCGACGCGATGCTCGCCCAAGCCCAGGATCGGATAGAGACGAACGGCTGGAGCAATATCAGCCTCGTGCAGGCCGACGCGGCCGAGTTCGACTTCCCAGCCGAGGTCGACGCGATCCTGTCCACGTACGCCCTGTCGCAGGTGCCCGAGTGCGCAGAGGTCATCGCCCACGGCGCCGCGGCCCTCTCCGGAGGCGGACGCTGGGTCGTGCTGGATCTCAAGGTTCCCGACAACACGCCTGGGTGGCTAGGGCAGCTCGGAACCGCACTTGTGCGGCCTTTCGCCGCCATAGACGAGTGGATCATGCGCCGTCCGTGGGAGGTGATTCGCGCAGCCATGCAGGAAGAACTGGCCGATCTCTCCTGGACCGAGTTGTTCTTCGGAACCGCCTTCCTCGCTGCCGGGGCGGGAGCGTTTCCGTGCGACGATGACAGCAATGGACTCTTACGTTGAGCGTCCGCCGTTGCCGGGATTGGCGGGGGTGGTGCGGACCGTCTGGATCCAGCGCACCGGTGGGGCGGCGTATGTGCAACGGCACCTGCCCACGGGCGGGGTTGAGATCCACTTTCCGATCGGCGGCCAGCCCCAACTGGTTGGCCCGCTGACCGGTCCGGAGATCGAGGTCATTCCCGCGCACACCACCATCGTGGGCGTGCGGTTCCAGCCAGGGACCGCGCCGCCCCTGCCCACGGTGCTCGACGACCTGGCGGACCAGCGCCTTGGCCTGGCGGAGCTATGGGGAAGCTCGGTGGACCGCCTGGTGGAGGCGATGGCCGGGGCCGGGACGCCCGAACGGGCGCTCATATTCTTGCAGGCCCACCTTCTTCGGGAATTTCGACGTGCGGTCCCCGTGGATCCGCTGGTGGGCGAAGCCGCGAAGGCACTGATGCCCTGGTACCCGATCAGCATCGACACCCTCGCCACTCACCTGGCACTGTCCGTCAGCCAGCTGCGCCGCCGCTGCCTGCACGCAGTCGGGGTGAGTCCCAAGGTCCTCCAGCGGACGTTGCGTTTTCAGGGCTTCCTCGCGCTGGCTCAGGCCGGCGCCACCGCCTCGGGCCGGCGTGGTGGGGACGACATGGCGGGACTGGCGGTTGACGTGGGGTACGCCGACCAGGCCCACCTCAGCCGGGAATGCCTTCGCCTGACTGGCCTCACCCCGCGCCAGCTCCTCGGCGGCAGCGTCGACCGGTGCGCGTGTGGCCATGAGCATTCGGCCTCCTATGAGCCCTTCCTTGCCACCCGTAGCAGGCCGCCACTGCGAACCTGACCTTGCTGGAATTGTTCAAGACCCGTCGTCACGCCGTTCATAGTCTCGGATTCGTGTCCCGCCTAGCCAAGTTCCGCACCTCACTCGACGGCGAGTTGTTCAGCCCTGACTCGCCGGGCTATGAAGCGATCCGCCGCCCGGTCAACGCCGCGTACCGGGAGGTGCGTCCCCGGCTCGTGGTTGCTTGCCGCTCCGTCTCGGACGTTGTCGGCGCCATGACATACGCGACAGCCACCGGGGACCGAATCGCCCCGCGGGGCGGGGGGCACTGCTTCGCGGGCCGGTCGTCGACGGACGGGATCGTGCTCGACCTGTCTGGCCTCGGTGGAATCAGCGTGGCCGATGACCGGGTCGCCACGATCGGAGCCGGCGCCCGCCTGGGACAGGTGTACACGGCGCTGCACGCCTGCGGCCAGACCCTGCCCGCCGGGTGCGGTCCCACCGTCGGCATCACCGGCCTGACCCTGGGCGGCGGGATAGGCCTGCTCGGGCGCAAGCACGGGCTGACCTGCGACCGCCTCGTCGGCGCACAGGTCGTGCTCGCAGACGGAAGCGTCGTGGATTGCGATCATGACCATGAACCAGACTTGTTCTGGGGTCTCCGTGGCTCGGGCGGCGGCCAGTTCGGCGTGGTCACCTCACTGCGGTTCGGCACCGTCTCTGAGCCGGTGACCACCCGCATCGAGGCGCACTGGCCGGACATCGCGCTCGCGGAACTCGCCGCCGCCTGGCAAGCCTGGGCACCGGACGCCCCGGACGGACTCACCGTAAACCTCACCCTTACCTCTGAGCCCGGCGCGCCTGTCCAGGCCACCCTCTTCGGCGCTGCTACTCTCCAGGAGAGACCGGCCCGGGAGCTGCTGCAGGAGTTCGCCGACCAGGCGGGCGTGGCCCCTGTGATCGAGTTGCGCACCGGCCTGCCCTACCAGGATCTGAAACACACCTTCGCCGACCTGGACCCGCGGGATCTGCCCGGACGCGCCCTGCGGATCCGGTCGGAGTTCTTTTCCCGCGCGATGTCCGACCGCACCCTCGCATCGCTGCTAACCGAGCTCGGCGGCCCACGGTCCGTGGGCCGGCGGCAGCTCTCGTTCACCGCGATGGGCGGGGCCTACAACCGGGTCGCCGGGGACGCCACCGCGTTTGCCCACCGCGGCGAACGCTTCCTGCTCGAGCACATCGCCGACGCGGCCGACCCGTGGGCCGACCGTTCCTGGGCGACCGCCCACGCCGACGGGTCGGGGCGTGTCTACCCGAATTTCCCCGACCCCGCGCTCGAGGACTGGGCCGCGGCGTACCACGCGGGCAACTACCGTCGGCTGGCTGCGGTCAAGAAGGCCTACGACCCGCACCGGTTCTTCGACTTCCCCCAAGCCATCTGACTACGAGGTGATCCGATGATCCTCATCACCGGCGGGCTGGGCATGATCGGCGCCCACACCGCCCGCGCGCTCACCGACCTCGGGCACGACGTCGTCGTCACCGCGCACCGCCAGACCGCGGTACCGTCGTTCCTCGCCGGCCGGGTCACCGTGGAACCCCTGGACGTCACCGACCGGGACGCCCTGCTCGCCCTGGCTGGCCGCCACGACGTCAGCGACATCGTCCACCTCGCCGGCAGCATCCCCGGGAAAGACCCGGTCGGCTTCTTCCGCACCGACACGACAGGACTCCTCAACGCGCTGGACGCCGCCCGCGCCTGGGGCATCCGCAGATTCGCCGTGGCCAGCAGCCTCGGCGTCTACATCGGCCGGGCCGAGACCCGCTGGCACGAGGAGCTCGCGCTGCCCGCCGCGGACCTGCCGCACCTGATCATCGCCTTCAAGAAGGCCGCCGAGCCACTCACCACGCACAGCCTGCAGGGCAGCGGCGTCCAGCCGGTCGTGCTGCGGATCGGGACCATCTGGGGACCGCTCGTCGACCCCGAGTCACCGTTTTTCCACATACCGCCCTACATCAGCACCGTGCTCCGCGGCCGGCAGCCGCGGCCGCTGCACGCCGACGACGGCTTTGACTGCTGCTACGCACCCGACGCCGGCCGCGCGATCGCCCTCCTGATGACCGCGCAAACCCTGCGGCACGACACCTACAACGTCTCCAGCGGCCGGCCGGCCACCAACCGCGAATTCGCGGACGCCTTGCAAGCGATCACCCCTGGTATGCGGCTCGGTCTCTTGCCCGGACGGCAGCATGGCCCTGGCGAAGATCCCTATCTCGACATCACCCGGCTCACCCGCGACACCGGCTTCACGCCAGCCTTCGACGTCGCCACGGCGGTCGCCGACTACATCAAGTGGCGCGCCAGCAACCCCCGCTGAAGGAGCACACATGCTTGACCCGACGTGCTGATCACCCGCATTCCTGGTGCTGAACCGACGACACGCCGAGGTTGGGGCCCCTCCCGGCGTGTCGTCGCCGTATTCCTAGCCGTGCAGCTTTTGTCCCTTTCGCCGGATTCGCTGGGCAGATTTTCGTGGTTAATCCGGGCCTGGTGGTTACTTTTGTGCAGCATGTGCGCGTTCCGAAACAAATCGAGTCTGCGGCGTGTCGTGGCGGGTGCCGATTTTGTCCAGATATGACCGTTATGTGACGGCGGCTGCGGTGGACGACGTGGAAGAAAAGAGCTTCGCGGAAGGTAGGGCGCCGGTTTCCGGCACCTTTTCTTCCAAAGGGCTCTTTTCTTCCCACTGAAGGATGGCCCATGTGTCCGCTATGTATCGATATGCATACTTCACCCAGGCTGTTCAGCGCACTCTAGCAAAGACGACATGCCCAACATGCCGCAAACGCACGTTATTTTGGCACGCGCACCCCGTGCTACAAATCCACCACGAAGCGTATATCCACCACGCCAGTCGTGGCATCACCGGACAGCTACGGTCGGCCAGGCGAGCGTAATTCACCGGTACTGCCCCTCATGACCGACATGTCATCCTGTAATGCTGAACCCAAGCCTAATATAGGGACGCCAAATAGTAATAGCGACATGTGTGTCATGTCGAGTGACAAGTCGAACGAAGATACGACTGTGTGCGCCTGCCGTGGGAGCGCGAGGTCAGATAACAGCCTCTCCGCTGTAGGGAATGGCACATTCACTACAGGGGGACGTGATCTGCGGACGTAGCGTGAGCCGACTCGTTGCCGGTAGCTCGTCGGCACCCATCGTGACCGGCCCGCCGGCCACACTGGTGTGATGGCTGGAGACAGTGAAGCGAACGAGCGGGACAAGCCCGTCGACAACGCGCTGATCATGGAGTGCGTGCGAGCGCTGCACGGCGGGCTGGACGAGCTCGAGCGCCACATAGCACGCCCGGAACGCCCGGAACGCCCGGAACGCACCGCTAAAGCTAAAGCTCAAGCTGAAGCTCAAGCTAAAGGCGCCGCGCCAGATGTCACGCCCGCCTGGAAACGCCCCACTCAAGGCGAGGCTCGCTGGCAGGCGGCGCTCTGTGTGGCCGGCGCTGTCGCGCTCCAGTTCGCGGTGCCCGAACGGCTTGTCCTGGTGCACCCGTTCTGGATACTCCCCACAGCACAGGGATTGCTGCTGGCGGCGCTCGTGGTGGCCAACCCGAAGCACATCAATCGGCGATCCCGCGCCATCCGGATGCTCGGCCTCACGCTGGCCGCCTTCCTCAGCCTGGCCAACGCCTGGTCGGTGGTACGGCTGGCGATCGGGCTGGTAAACGGCACCGAAGGCGAGAACGCGGGACCACTCCTGATCACCGGCGGGGTCATCTGGCTCACCAACGTCATTGTCTTCGCCCTGTGGTACTGGGAGCTCGACCGCGGCGGCCCGGTCGCCCGGGCGCACGCCACCCGCCTGTACCCTGATTTCCTGTTCGTGCAGATGACGACGCCGCATATGGCGCCGCCGCACTGGGAGCCGAAGTTCAGCGATTACCTCTATGTGTCGTTCACGAACGCCACCGCCTTCAGCCCCACCGATACGATGCCGCTGTCCCGCTGGGCGAAGATGGCGATGACGGCGCAGGCCGCCGTCTCGATCGTCACCGTCGCGCTCGTGGTGGCCCGCGCGGTCAACATATTCAAGTAAGGACGAATAGTGACCAACACCGAGCCGAGTGTGAACGACGTGTTCTTCGTAACGCTCACTCGCGTCGCGAACCGGTCCGCGCTGTGGGGCGCGGCGGCCGCCGGGCTCGCGCTCGCGGGCGGGCCGCGCGGGAGGCGAGCGGCGGCGCGTGGCATGGCCGCCGTCGCGCTCGCCTCGGTCGCGGTCAACGGTCCGGTAAAGCAGGCGTTCCGCCGCCCGCGGCCCACGCGCAGGCCGCCGCTGATCCGGATGCCACGCTCGTCCTCGTTCCCGTCCGGGCATTCCGCCTCGGCGTTCGCGTTCGCGACCGCGGCCGGGGCGACGGTGCCCGCCGCCGCGACGGTACTGGTACCGCTCGCCGCCGCGGTCGCCTACTCCAGGATCCGCGTCGGCGTGCACCGGCCCAGCGAAGTCGTGTTCGGCAGCGCGCTGGGAATCGCCTCCGGCGCGCTGGTCAGCGCGGCCGACCGGCGGCGTCGAACCACCCAGGCGAAGCCCGCCAGCGGACTGCCCGCCAGCGGACCGCCGGCCAGCGGACCGCCGGCCAGCGACCTGCCCGCCGGTGTCGTGCTCGTCACCAGCCGGTTCGCCGGGCACAGCGGCGCGCTCGAGTCCGCCCGCGAGCAGATGCGGCGCGGCGGCCTGGAGATCGTCTCCGAACTCGATGTGTCGGACATGACCGGCCTGCGCGACCAGATCCGTGCCTCGGCGCCACAAGGCCCGCGGCTCGTGGTCGCCGCCGGCGGGGACGGCACCGTCGGCGCGGTCGCCGACTGCCTGGCCGAAACCAATTGTGTCCTCGGTATCTTGCCGCTCGGCACTTCCAACGACTTCGCGCGTTCGCTGGGCATCCCGATCGATCCCAGGCGAGCGGCCGCCCTGCTGACCCAGGGCAAGATCGCTGGCGTCGACCTCGGCCGCCTGGTGGTGCCGGGGCAGCCCGCCAGGCATTTCGTGCACGCCGCCACGGTCGGCCTCAACGTCAACTTCGCCAAGCTGGCCACGCGGGCGTCGATGCGGGCTCACCTCGGGCGCCTGACCTACCTGATCGCGGCCCGCAACGCGCTACGCGCGCGCCCGGCCTTCGCGTGTGAACTGCGTCACGACGGACACACCGAGAAGCTCGCCCTCACCCAGCTTTCGGTCATCAACGCGCCGGTCTTCGGCGGCGCGCTCGGGCTCAGCGTCGAGGGCTCCGACCCCGACGACCGCCTCCTCGACGTCCTGGCGATCGAGGACCTCCCGGTCCGCCGCCTGCTGCTGGCCGGCTGTTTCCTGTTGCTGCGGGTCAGACGGCAACTCCCGGGCGTCCACACCTTTCATATCCGCACGCTCCACGTGCACACCGAGCGCCCGCTCGACGTCGCCCTCGATGGCGAGGTGCTCGGGCGGCTACCCGGCGACTTCGAGGTGGTCGGTGAAGCGCTGCGCGTGATCACCCCTCTAGACTTCGTAGACGTTGTCGAGGGAGAAGCACCACCATCCGTTCGTTTAAAAAGATCTTTTAACTAGAACGTCGGTGGTACCACCTCTGAACCACCGCTCTTGTCGAATCCTCCGTGTCCGCCCCACTATGGGGATGAGGGAACTGGTAAGTAGGGGCGTGTATGCCGATCGCGTCGATTGAACGCACGATCCAGGACGCCTATCTTCAGCTCAGCCGATCGGCCGCTGTGGCGCGGCACTGCCGCCGGCGCTACCTGGACGACCAGCCACGACGGCCCGCGGCGCCCGGCCTGGCCTCGCTGACCGCCGCCCATCCGTGGGCGCTGAGCGGCTTCGGTGACGCGGCCTGGGACGCCTACCGGCCCGACCTCGACGCGCCGCCGCCGGATGGATTGCGGATCGGCGTCCTGCGGGACGGTAAGCTGCCGGTCGTGCCGGCGCTGGCCAGGTTCGCCGGGCACGGCCACATCCTGATCACCGAGTCCGGATTCACCGAGGGGGCACGGTCGCTGTTGCAGGCGCTGGCGCTCCGGCTGGCCACCGCCACCCGGCCGGGCACGGTGCGGTTCGCGCTCGCCGATCCGGTCGGACAGGGGCGGTACCTGAGCGCGTTCCTCAGGCTGCCCGCGCAGCTCCGGGAGGGCACCGGGATCGCGGCCGGTACCGACGAGATCGAGGCGCTGCTGACCGCGCTCACCCGCCATGTCGTGGAGGTCACCCAGACCCGGCTGACCAATGTGTACGACTCGGTGGAGGACTACAACGCGAGCACCACCGGGACAACGGTGCCGTACCACGTCCTGGTGCTGGCCGGTTTCCCGGCCGGTGTCGGGGACCGGGCCGCCGACCTGCTGAGCAAGCTGGCCCGCAACGGCCCGCGCGCCGGGCTGTACATCCTCGCCACGGTGGATCCCTGGCAGCGGATGCCCCGCGGCTTCGACCTGACCGCGCTGACCGCGCTGGGCACGAACGTGGGCCTGTCCCACGACGGCGACCTCACCTGGGATGATCCGGATTTCGGGGCGAGCGTGATCGAGCCGGACCAGATGCCCGTCGCCGCCCGGGTCAACCCGTTGCTGGACGCGGTCGGGGCCGCGGCCGGCGCGGCGGTTCGGGATCTTCCGTTCGGCCGGATCGCGATCGCCGCGGCGCGGCGCTGGGCCGGCTCCACCGCGGACGGCCTGAACGTGCAGATCGGCGTGGACAGCAAGGGTGAGCCGCAGCACTTCGTGATGGGCGTCCGGGGGGTGCACCACGGGCTGGTGGGCGGAGACGTCCGGATGGGCAAGACCAACCTGCTGCACGTGCTGATCTGCCAGCTCGCCCTCCGGTACCCGCCGGAAGAGCTCGAGCTGTACCTGCTCGACTTCAAGGAAGTCGAGTTCGACGCCTATCTGACCGAGCGGCTGCCGCACGCCCGCGCGATCGCGTCCCGCACCGACCGCGAGTTCGGCCTGAGCATGCTGCGCCGGTTCCACGACGAGATCAACCGGCGGGCCAGGCTGTGCCGTGAGGCGAAGGTGACCGATCTGGCCGACTACCGGCACGACACCGGTCAGCCGCTGCCGCGGGCCCTGGTGGTCATGGACGAGTTCCAGGTGCTGTTCAGCTCCGAGGACCGGCTGGCCCGCGAAGCCGGCCAGCTCCTGGCCGACATCGCCAAACGCGGCGCGGCGTTCGGCCTGCACCTGCTGCTGGCCACCCAGTCGCCCGGCGGACCGCTGACCGCGTACCTGCGGCCGGTGTATGAGCAGATGGCGCTGCGGATCGCGCTGGGCTGCACCCAGCCGACCGTGTCGCAGGCCATCCTGGGGGAGGGGAATGACGCCGCCACCAGGCTGGTCCGGGCCGGGGACGCGATCTACAACGACCGCCGGGGAGAGGGGGCCAACCCGGTCATGCGGATCGCGGCGCTGCCCACCCGGGAGCGGCTGGAGCTGATCCCGGCGATCCGGTCGATCCGGGCTCTGGGAGACGGCGGGGAGTACGCGGCGCCGGCCAGCTTCGACCCCGACGCTCCGGCGGACTTCCGTACCCACCCGGCCTGCGCCGCGTTTTCTGCGTTTTCCGGCCAGTGGCCGGAGCGGGGCAGCGCTGTCGAGGCGTGGCTCGGTCAGGCGGTCGAGATCAAGCCGGCCACGACCGCCACGTTTGAGCATTACGCCCGGTCGAACCTGCTCATCGTCGGGGGTGAGGAACGTGGCCATGGGCTGTTGCTGGCCACGCTGCTCAGCGTTGCGGTCCAGCGTTCCCCGGCCGACGCCAGCTTCACGATCGCCGAGTTCACCCGGCCTTCGTCGCCGTTCCACGATTTCTTCGCCGCGGCGAAGGACCTGCCGCACGATGTGCGGATCGCCGACCGCAGGACCGCCGGGGAGGAGCTGGAGGCGCTGATCGGGGACCTGGACGCGCGTCTGGACGGCACCGGGTCCGGGCCCGAGCGGTTCTTTTTCATCGCCGGCATGCACCGCTGGTACGAGCTGGTGACCGAAGGCGACTATGGACGCCCCAGCGAGACCTCCGCCGATCTGGTCCGGCTGGCCGGTCAGGGGCCGGACGCCGGTATCCACGTGGTGGCGTGGGCCGACAGTTACGCCACCGCCGAACGTGCGCTGCGGCGAACCGGGATAGGCCATTTCGGCCTGCGCGCGGTGCTCCGCGTGTTCTCGCCTGCGGAGAGCGATTCGCTGCTGGGCGTGTCGGCGGCCGCCAGCCTGGACGACAACCGTGCCCTGTTCCGTGACACCGAATGGCCCATCGAACAGGTCGAGAAGTTCAAGCCGTACTCGATCGCGTCGCTGCGCGCCTTTACCCAGGCCGCGTTCCGGAGTTCATCGTGACCACGCAGCAACCGGCGGTCCAGCCCGCCACTCCCGCCTCGCCCTACCTGCGCCTGCGCCAGGCGGTACGCCCCGCCATATTCGCCCAGCGTCTGCTGGCCGGCGACGCCGAACGAGCCAGCAGCCTGGCCGCGGAGTGCGAGGAACTCCTCATGCTGTCCCGGGAGCTGATCAAAGCCACCGGCCGCGTCCACCTCCTCGACCCAGGCCGGTCGTCCGCCCTCGACCCGGGCCGGTCGTCCGCCCTCGACCCGGGCCGGTTGTCTGGTCTCGACCCGGGCCGGTCGTCTGGTCTCGACCCAGGTCCGCCGCCCCCCTCTCCCAGCATGTCGGACATTTCCGAAATGTCCGACATATCAGGGACTCTCAATCGGCAGGAGCTGCTCCTGGACGCGTACGCGGAAGCAGGGCTGGGATGGGCGAAGGTGGTCGGCAGCCTGATGGCCCTGGCCGGGACGCTGCTCGGCCGAGGCGAATGGGAGGACGTGCGCCGGCTGGCCGACATCCTGTTCGAAGCGGGGGAAAGCTACGCGGCCAGGGACCTCCGTGCGCAGCTTTCCGGAGCCGTCTGGGAAACGTACCAGGATCAGCTACAACGCATTACCGACAAAATGCCACCCAACGACATCCGGAACAGCATAACCGCGCTGCGGACGATCCTTCTCGAAACCCCGGAGGATTTCGCCGATCGAAACCGGGATGTCAATCGTCTTCTGGCGCCGCTCGCCGCCTCGATACTCGCGATCATGAAAGGCTACGCTATCGAGATACCCCAGGACAGCAGGGTCGAACACATAGCAGGAGGCGGGGTCGCCAGGTACCCGGAAATTGTCAGGACGAGCCTCGATGAGCTCTCTGCCGAATTCGAGGGACTCGTGCAGTGGCTTGGACGGGCCAGAAGGAGCACATGAGTGGCTGGGGTAATCAATGACGTCGAGGCTCTGGCGGAGTTCAGAGTTCACCTGATGCAGTTCAACCGGGAGCTGGCGGAGAGCTTCGCGGCCATTCGTGGTCACTGGCTCGAGCTGGGCGACGTCTGGCGGGACGACATGTACCGGCTGTTCGGCGAGGCGCTGGAGGAGGTCACTCCAGGGATCGAGGTATACCTGTCGGCGACCGAAGGCCATGAGGCGCATCTGGCCGCGCTGATCGAGCAGCTTCAGGCCTATCTCGACACCGGTCTGGTGGCTACCGGGCGCGACCACAGCCGGCGCGATCAGGGGCGACGTGACCAGGGTCGACGCTGACATCGAGGCGCTCAAGGAGTTCCACGCCGCGCTGATCCGGTTCCGTGACGCGCAGCGGGAAGTGGCCGCCCGGGGCGGCCAGGAGGTCGAGGCGGCCCGCGCGTCCCTCGCCGAGCGGGCCGGCCACTGGCGATCCGTGCTCGAGCAGCGCCAGGCTGAACTCGACGTCTGCCGGCGCCGGGCCGCCCAGGCGCCGGCGATGGACGACGAGGTCGACTGTGCGGGCTACGTCCATGCCGTCGCCGAAGCGGAACAGCGGCTTGAGCAGATCCGCCGCTGGCAGCAGCGGGTCGAGGAGGAAGCCAGCGTGTTCGTCGGCGTCGCGGGCCGGTTCCGCAACCTGCTGGAGAACGATCTGCCCCGGACCCAAGCCCACCTTTCGGCACTGATCACCCGCCTGGAGGCCGCGCGCGGCGTCCAGTCTCCGGGTTCCTGATCATGCCCGCTCAGATAGACACCGACGGCGGACACTCGCTCAGCCTGCTGGCCGACGCCTGGGACAAGGCCGCGCAGCACTGGCACGACGAAATGGCCCGTGACTTCGACGTCCACCACGTCCGGCCGTTGCTCGACGAATCCCGCACCTACCTGGACGCCCTCCGCGACCTGATCGAAGTCCTGGATACCGCCACCCGCGACACCACCCCGTCTTGACCAGGGCCTAGAGTGCCAGTCAAGTAATCCCGAGTATCACCGCGGCCGGAAGTCCGCGCGGCGGGCCGCTCAGATTACTGCGGTAATTCGGGGCTATGCGGTGACTTTGGTGCACTATGCTGCACAAAAGTCACCGCGAAGCCCATATCAACCACGAAAACTTGCCCAGCGAATCCGGCGAAAGGCACAAAAGCTGCACGTCCAGCGGATCCAGCCCACTACTTGACCGGCACACTCTAGCGGGCAGCGGGCTGGGCGTGGAGGACGTCCCGGTTCAGGTGCTTCTTGATCAGTTGACCGAGTTCGGCACCGTTGATGAGGGTTATCCGGTTGCGTCGCGCGAACTGCTCGCCGGCCTCGCTGAACCAGGATGTGGTGACCAGGACGCCGGCGGTGGCGTTGTGGTCGGACATCGCTTCGGTCAGGACGTGAACGGATTCGAGCCCGACCTGGTCTGCCGAGGACTCGGCTTGCAGGAGGCAGGCACCGTCGGAGAACAAGCTCTTGCTCGTCACGACCGCGCTCATCCGGCTACCTTCGGCTGGGAGCGCGGTCCAGCCTTCGGCGCCCATCGCCACGAACAACTGCCGGAGCAGGTGCTCGAACTCGGCGGCTGATACCTTCAGCAGGTTGGGGCGGGATTCCAGGCCGGCGATGACATCGGTGCCTTCGGCCAGACGGAACCGTTGCGGGTCGAAGGCCATGAACGGCTGCACGGCCTCCAGACCGTACGGATTTGGTGACAACAGCCCGTTCAGGTGTGTCACGCACGCGATCGGCTCCACGTCGGCCAGGACCAGATCGTCGAACGCGGGCCGGTCCACCGCCAGGCTGAGCAGATGCGGACGGATGGGTTTCCCGGTCGCCGGATCGACGGTGCTGGCGCGCCCGTTGAAGACAACCGCCGCCACGACATCGGGCTGCGTGGCGCTGAATATCTCGTGCAGCGTGCGCAAGGCAATAGCGCAGATGAGCCTTTTGTAACGCTGCTTGACCTCGTTCTCCGGACGTGGCACCGGCTCCACCGCGTCGCGCGTCCTGGCATACCGGAACGCCCGCATGGTCGGCACTATGCGCCGTGGCGGCAATTCGAATTCCACCACCACGTCGCGGTTCTCCGGACGATAGACGACCCGGTTCTCTCGTGGGAAGACCTCCGGGTACAGCGAGGCGGCGAGCACGCAGGTGACGAACCACTCGACCGATTCGGCATTTCCGGTGCCGAAGGCGGCCTGCTGGGCGACGACATAGGCGTTCCGCCTGGCCGCTTTGGCGCGCTCCTCGGTGATCTCTTTATCGTGGTGCGCTTTAGCGGCGGCGAGGGCGTCGAGCCGCTCGGCTTCTTGCCTGGTGTGGTCCGAGCGGGCCGCCTCGAAGCGGGCGCGCGCTGCCGCCACCTGCCGCCCATAGCGCGCACCGCGAAACAATCGGCTGAGCAGGCCGGGGCGGACCGGCGCGAAATCGCCCCACTCCGGCGCGGGTGCTGCGATGCCCAGCGGTCCGGGATCGAATTGCGGCGTCTGCGGCGTGACCATGAGATGTCCGAAGCTGAATTCCTTGCGTCGCAGCGCACTCACCAGTATCTGGTCGAGCACCTTGATCTGTCGCGCGACCCCGGCCGTCCAGTCCTCCGCCTGCCGCTGCTGGGGATCCTCTTCCTGCTCCATGCCCCTGTCCGGTCCGCGTCAACGACAGATACCTCACGACGATAGCCCCGCGCGTCCACTCTTACGACATCGATGGCGCCATCGATGTCACTGGAGCCCGACAAAACCCCCACTCAGCGCGATGAATGGCGCCATCGTCACGCTGCGAGCGGTGATCCTTTTCGGGTGCCGTTACCCTCAGGCGTCAGAATCTGCGTTCGCCGTGCGTTACGCCCTCGTGGGTCTTGGCCGGGTGCGCGTTGGCCACCGGGCTGGCCGTGGGCGACTGGCCGTGGCCCGATGCCGTGGCCGGGAACCAGCCGGTGAACGCGTCGGTCGGATTGGCCGGCTGTCCCGAGTTCGCCTCGACAAACAACGGCCGGAATCCGCTGCCGTCGGGGCTCAGTCCCTCGTAGTCGCCGACGAAGAAGCCGCCGGCGTTCGGCGCGGACAGCAGGTCGAATGGCGCCGCGATCTGGCGTTCGGTGAAGTGCTCGCCCCCGCGCGGCGAGGTGGCCAGCCACGTGGAGGTGGGCAGGGTGGTGGTGTTGCCAGGCTGCAGGGTCCGGATGTCGTAGTAGGTGACCCCGACGACGCCGTCGCCACTCACCGCGACCGTGGGAGTGAAGGCCAGCGCCTGGGGCGCTCCGTTGACCCGGACCGGCGCGGACCAGGTGCGGCCGCCGTCGGTGGAGTGGACGAGCTTGATCTGGTCGTAAGCGCCGCCGTTGAAGTCCGTGCCCTCCGCGGCCAGGTAAAGCTCGCCGGTGCGTGGGTCGATGGCGACCGAAGGCAGCCCGGCACCGGTCCGCAGCGCGTCACCGTTGTTCGGATCGGTGTCGGCCGCGGAGGTGTCTGGTGTGACGGTCACCGGGGAACTCCAGGTCCGGCCTCCGTCGTCGGAGCGCACCACTGACTCGTTGGCGGACACCAGCGTGGTCGCCGTCGGGTCGGTGAACGTGAGCAGGTCGAAGAAGTCGTAGAGCCGGCCGGTCCGCGGGTCGCCGACGATGATGTTGCCGAGTGTCTGCTGGTTCAGCGCGGTATTGACCATGACTTGCGGCTGGCTCCAGGTCCGGCCGAAGTCGTGCGTCACGGACAGCATCCCCGGCCCGGTGAACTTGCTGCCGTCTCCGTTGGGGCCGAAATCGAGCCGGTCCCACACCACATAGGCGGTGCCTATCCGGACCGGGTCCGCCGTGACCGAGGTCTTGTCGTCACCGAACTCGGCCGACGGGTCGTCGATAATGTCGGTTACGTGCTGCCAGGTCCGCCCCCCGTTGTATGAGGTGGCAGCGGCGACCCCGGTGGCGTTACGCGCCGGATCGTCGCCCAAGGCGGCGGCGTACGCGGTTCCGTCCGGGCCGAAGCTCACCCACGGATCGGATGCCCGAGCGTACAACGACAGTCCGCCGGGCGCGCATGCCGAGAAGGGGAGCGGCGTCTCATGGAAATCTCTGCCATTGACCGAGTAAACGGCGGAGATCCCGCGTGCGGCGCCATCGGACCAGCGGTCCTGCTGGAAGACGCCGATGACCCGGCCCGGGTCGTGCGGGTCCACCGAGACGTCAGGCTCGACCTCGGCGCCCGGATAGTTGACGCCCGTACCATCTCCGCCCAGCGTACAGCTGGCAAACGGATCACCCTGGGAGACCCGTTGTACGCCGTCGAGGGGAGTGACAGCCGCTGCTGCCGTCGTCACGAAACCGCTGAGAAGTATTGCGCCCGCCGCTGCGCCGACCCACGCCCGCATTACTGGGCTCCTTCCGGGAAGCCGGTTTCCCCCGGGATGAGATTAACGCACAGCCCGACATCACGGGTGCCGGATCGGACTGCCAAAGCAGGAGGTTACTGTCGGCGATCACGATATGGATCCAGCCCACACCCCACAAACGCCCACCCCCCCACGCTCCATACCGTCCGCACCGCTCACAATGCTCACACGTTGCCGCACCGTGCCCGCCCTCCACACGCCTACGCCATTCACGCTGCTCACGCTGCCGCACCGCGCCCGCCCTTCGTCGACGTGATGGTCGACATTTCATAATTTGTCCGACTGGCTGTAGCCATTCACCAAGCGTCGTGGGCTCGTACCGGCCCGGCAGGTCCCGGCGCAGGGAGCCCAGGTACACATCTCGCCACTCTCATCCCGCCTGCATCAGGGCGCGCCCGGATGAATGTGGCAGCCACCCGGTTATAACCGGGTGGCTGCCACATTCATCCGGACAGGGATCCGAATCGAACCGCTGATGCTACCTGAATAGCCACCGGTGCCCTATCGAGACGCTGTGCGGCGTGTCAATGACGCCACACTTGGCACAGGAGTCTCGCTCCGCACCTATTACGGATTGGCTACGACTGGCTCGGGATCGGCGGGGCAGATTTCGGGCGGCTCGGGCTGATGCCGAGGAGGAAAAGAGCCCCGCGGAAATTTAGGTACCGGAAATCGGCACCTTTTCTTCCGCAGGGCTCTAAATTTCCACGGGGAGGGCTGAGGGGATCCGACATTTCAGTATTTGTGACTCGAGGATCGCAGCCGCAAGCTTATCGCGGACGTTTTATCCTCCGCATTCGGCGAGGTAACCGTCCGCGATAGTCCAGTGACCAGTGGGATATCCGCTAAATGGTGATATATCCGGCGCGGGGTCGGGCGTCAGAGACGGGGGGCCGAGGTGGCAGGGACGGGGATTTCGGCGGGGATCGGGCGTTGGCGGGGCTGGTTCCAGTTAACAGAAGAAATCTCCGCATACGGCGGACATGAACGCGGTATCCGAATAGCTGGTCGTCGTGCCACCTACATGGACGGCCACGGACACCGTCAACGAGACGTCTTCGGCGTTCGCGGAGACTCCGTCGAATACACAGAGATCACTCGTCGAGGTGCAGCTGCCGGATTCAACGGTGTATCCCGCGGGGTAGGTCCACGTATAGGTCGCGGAGCCGGACGCTCCCTGGAGCCAGAAAACGACGCCATATGACGATGCGCCCACGTTGGTACCGCAGAACCCGGAACTGAATATGTCATCGGAGCTCGGCTGGATGTTGCAGGTCAGCGACGGGGCGCTTGATGCCGAGGAAGCAGGGATGGAGAGGGTGCCGAAGGCGACTATCAGGGCGGCGAGCATCACAAGCTTTTTGAGCATGCCTATCAGCGTGAATGGGCGGCCATGCCCCGTCAACGTGCCCCAAAGGAGTCCCAAAGGAGTCTCAAAGGTGCGCTAAAGGCCTCGCAGGTGTCCTGTCGCGGTTGTCCGGCCGGTGCGATCGCTCACCTGCGTCACGATCTCGCCGTCGGCGGACCCGGCTGCCGTGGCGATGAGGCCTTGTCCTTCGAAAAGTGGCGCGGCGAGGCGGTACTCGAACGAGATCGGGCGGTCCAGCGGCGTCCGTCCGCGGGCCGCTTCCGCCATGGCGATGGCTTGCAGCGGTCCGTGCACGACCAGGCCCGGATACCCCTGCTCGTTCCGGGCGAAGTCGCGGTCGTAGTGGATCCGGTGGGCGTTGTAGGTCAGGGCGGAGAACCGGAACAGCAGGACCGGGGTCGTCTCGAGTTCGAGCTGGCCCACCTGGCCGGGGATCTCCGCGGCAGGCTCCGCAAAGCCGGCGTCATCACCAGTACCGGCGCCATTACCAGTACCGGAAAAGCGCGCGGGCTTGCGGTATACGATGTCCCGCTCATCCTCGATGAGCACCCGCCCGTCCTGGCTGTAGCGATACCGGTGGGTGACGAGCCGCAATGGCCCGCTCCGCCCGGTCTTGATGACATCCGCCACCACCGAGTGGGTCAGGGTCGCGGACGAACCGGTGATCAGCGGGCCATGCCAACGCACCCGGCCTCCGGCGAACATGCGCGCCGTCAGCTCATCTCCGTCATCGATCGCGCGCGTGAGGTGCCCATCGAACCCCAGTTCCGACTGTGCGGGACGCTCCAGCAGGTACAGCCAGTGCCACAGCAGCGGCAGCGCCAGGCCACCCGAGCGCGGCACGGGAGCGGGTACGCCCAGGACACCGGCGAGCGCGAGCGCGGGGACTTCGGAGAGGGCTTCGGTCTGGCGCGATAGCGGATCGGGGTCCGTCGCATCGGCCAGGCCGTTCGGGAAATTGAGAATTCTGGTCTTGATCTGTTCGGTGTGCTGGCCTACCGCGGGAACCGTTCCGATGATCTCCGGGCCGCCGTCCGGCAGCAACGGCGAGCGAAGGGCGCGGATCGGGCCGCCGGGTGTGGCCGCGGATGCCCATCGTCGGCGCGCAACGAGTTGCGGGTGGGTTTCGAGGCTGGCCGGGCTGCCCATGGCGGTGTTGGCGATGCCCGCCCGATCCAGGCTGTCCCGGGCCTGGGCCAACGTCAGGCCGGCCAGGGCCGACTCGATCACGGCCTGAAGCTGGCCCGCATTGGCCACCCGCGAGGGGTTGTGCGCGAACCGCGGGTCGGTGGCCAGGCCGGGCTGCCGGAGGACCTCGGCGCACAGGCGCACCCACTCGCGGTCGTTCTGCACGGCCAGGAACACCTCCTCGTCCCCGGCGAGCCGGAACGGCCCGTAGGGGGCGATGGTGGCGTGCCTGCTGCCGGTCCGCTCCGGCGGCCGGCCGCCATAAGCGCTGTAGTAGTAGGGCTGGCTCATCCATTCGCCGAGCGCGTCGATCATGGCGATGTGCAGGTCGGTGCCGGACCCTGAGGCGCACCGGGCATACAGCGCGGCGAGCACCGAGCCGAAGGCATAGACGCCGGTGGCGATGTCGGCGACCGAGATCCCGGCCTTGGCGCGTTCCGGCCCGGTGCCGGTCACCTCCAGCAGCCCGGCGTCGGCCTGGATGAGCAGGTCGTATGCCTTCCTGTCGCGGTATGGTCCATCGGGACCATAGCCGGAGATCGAGCAGACGATCAGGCGCGGATGGGCCCGGCGCAGCTCGGCCAGGTCCAGCCCGAGGCGGCCCATCGCTCCGGGGACCAGGTTCTGGACCAGGACATCCGCGCCGGCGATGAGCCGCCGCGCGACGTCGGCGCCGACGGGATCCTTGAGGTCGAGCGCGATGCTTTCCTTGCCGCGGTTGAGCCAGACGAAGTAGCTGGCCTGGCCGTTCACAGTGCGGTCGTAGCCGCGGGCGAAGTCCCCCTGTCCCGGCCGCTCCACCTTGATGACCCGCGCCCCGAGGTCGGCCAGGTGGCGAGTGGCCAGCGGCGCGGCCACCGCCTGCTCGATCGCGACCACCGTCACCCCGGAAAGCGCTCCCGCGAGTGTCATGGGGCGACGTCCCCGCGCTTGATCAGGCCACGGACGATGACGTTCCGCTGGATCTCGTTGGTGCCTTCACCGACGATCATGAGCGGTGCGTCGCGGAAGTAGCGTTCCACGTCGAACTCGGTCGAGTAGCCGTAGCCGCCGTGAATACGGACCGCGTTCAGCGCGATCTCCATCGCTGTCTCGGAGGCGAACAGCTTGGCCATGCCGGCCTCGAGGTCGGCGCGGGCGCCGGTGTCATAGACCCGGGCCGCATGCCAGGTGAGCTGTCGGGCGGCGGCCAGCTTGGTGGCCATGTCAGCCAGGTAGTTGCCGACCGACTGGTGTTGCCAGATAGGTACTCCGAACGCCTCGCGGTGGCGGGCATAGGCCAGCGAGTCCTCCAGCGCGGCGCGGCCGACGCCGAGGGCGCGGGAGGCGACCTGGATGCGCCCGATCTCCAGCCCGCGCATCATCTGCGCGAAGCCGTGGTTCTCGCCCGCGGCGCCGCCGAGCAGGCTGGACGACGGGGTGCGGTAGCCGTCGAGGATGATCTCGCAGCTCTCGACGCCCTTGTAACCAAGCTTGGGCAGGTCGCGTGACAGGTGCAGGCCTTCGTGCGGCTCGGCCAGGAGGATGCTGATGCCGGCGTGCGGCGGATCGGCGTCCGGGTCGGTCTTGCACATCAGCGCGATGAGCTGCGACCGGCGTGCGTTGGTGATCCAGGTCTTGCTGCCGGTGACGACCAGTTCGGCTTCGCCCTCGCCCTCGCCCCCGCGCTGGCGCCGAGCGACCGTCCGCATGGCCGCCAGGTCGGAGCCGCCGCCCGGCTCGGTGAGCGCCATCGCCGCTCTGACCTGGCCCGTTGCCATTCTCGGCAGGTAGCGGTCTTTCTGCTCGTCGGTGCCGTATTCACGGATGAGCGTCGCGACGACCGTATGGCCGCCCATGGCCCCGGCCAGGCTCATCCAGCCCCGGGCCAGTTCCTCGGTCACGGCGGCGAAGCACTGGGCCGAGACGCACGCGTCCCCCCACGGCTCCGGGATGGCCAGCCCGTAGATACCCATCCGCTTCATCTGCTCGATGAGTTTGTCCGGGTAGGTGTTGGCGTGCTCGAGGTCGCGGACCACCGGCTTGACTTCGCGGTCGACGAATTCCCGGACCAGCAGGACGATCGCGGCCTCTTCGTCAGGTAGTTCGAGCACGACGGGCCTCCATAGTGGTGCTGAGCTGGGCCCGCACGATATCGGCGGCGTTGTGCCAGGTCAGCGAGCGCCAGTCGACACCGCTGCCGTGCAGGCAGTCCTCGAGCTTGGCCGCGAACTGCGCCGGCGTGGGCGGGCGTGCCGGTGAGCCTGGCGGATGCTTCAGGGCGGCATGGATCTTCTGGCCAGTCTGGGTGATGACCTCGGCCTCGAGTTCGCCGTCGAGCAGCCCGCCACCGTCGAGCAGCTCGCCGCTGCTGGGCTCCCCGGCGCCGCCGGGCTGCCCGCCACCGCCGGGCGTCAGTTCGGTGTCTACCCGGCGCAGGAGCGACTGGGCTTCGGGGCGGCAGACCGCCTCGTCGGTGAAGCTGGCGAAACCGGTGTGCTCGTCCAGCAGCGCCAGGTAGGCCCGCTCATCGCCGCCCGCGGCCAGCACGGCCGGCACGCACACCACGCTGACCTGCGTCGTGGACCGCATATGCAGATCGTCGAAGTCCAGTACGTGCCCGATGGCTCCCCAGCGCAGCGGCTCAGGCATTCCCTGAGTAAGCCCCGCCACGGGATGATCTCTCGCCGCGACCGTCACGGCCACCGTGTCGAGCAGCGCCCGGTGAGCAACCTCGAGATCGTCGCCGGTGGGCACGTACGTTTCCGCCCACGCGGCCAAGCTTTCCGCCGTGTCCCGCGCTGACACCTGCACGCTCCTTACTTTCCCTCCCTTCAACCGTAGTTCTTAAGGCATCGGCGGACGCGCCCGCGGTGGTCAGATCGCGTACTTCTGCACGAGGGCGCCGACACGGGGAAGCGCGGCCGTCACATGCCTGGCCGCCTTGTCGCGGACCGCGCCGTAGGCCTTCGTGATTACCGGGCGGTTGGAGGCCGCGCCCCGCGCGTCGGTCACCGAAAGCAGGGCCTGCGACACCTCCTCGCTACGTTCAGCCAGGTAGCGGCCGAACTCCGAGCCGGACTCCGAGCCGGACTCCGAGCCGACCTCCGAGCCGTCGGCGGTGCTGAAGTCCGCCCAGTAGGGCTCCAGCTCCTCCGTCATCCGCGGCAGCAGGGTCTCCACCATGTAGCGGACGTGGCCAGGAGAGAAGACGACCACCGTCTTGTAGGCCAGCTTGACCGCGGTCCCGGAGATGCCGGACATATCCGATACCTCCTGCTCGATCAGCGTGTGGCAGTCGGCAATCACTTTCGGCCGGGTCTCCGGCGCGAGCAGCATCTCCTGAAGCGTGGCAGCCATGGCGGCACTCCTTAGTCACAAGCGGTGTTGCCGGGCACATCCCGTCAGGCATCAGATCCTGGCGAAGGCGCTGGTGATACACCACCCTGACCGGCGCGGCGCGCTCCGTGGATCAGGCGCTCAGCTTGTCCCGTTCACCTCTGGTCAAGCCGGCCACCACCAGCTCGTAAGACTGATGGGTCAGATCAAGGACTTCATCGTCGGGTACCGAGCCGTCGAGCGCGATCGTGTTCCAGTGCCGCTTGTTCAGGTGGTAGCCCGCGGTGATCGCCGCATACCGGCGGCGCAGGTCGACAGCGAGATCCGGATCGCATTTGAGGCTGACGCTGCCAGCGGATCCGTCCATATCCACTATCGCGAATATCTTGCCAGCGACCTTGAACACGGCCGCTCCCTCACTGAACGGGTAGTCCTCGATCGATCCTGGCTTGGCGCTGCACGCCGCGATGACTTTGTCCCTCGACGACATGGCCACCCCGCCTATTTGCCCCCACCGGCCCCGCACAAAACTTGGTGGACACATCGGCGAGGATAAGACGTATGACAGGACTGAGCTCGATAGCCGCCAAGGTCAACCTCACCGGGGTACTGGCGACCTTCGATGACATCTACAGCCCGCGCATCATCGGCCGGGTCAACGACTACGACGTCAAAGTGGCGCACGCCCAGGGCGAGCATGTCTGGCACGTCCACGATCACACCGATGAGTTCTTCCTGGTGATCGACGGCCAATTCGCCATCGCGTGGCGCGAGCCCGATGGCGGGGAACGCGCCGTCGAGCTTCACGCCGGTGACATATTCGTGATTCCCAAGGGCATCGAGCACAAGCCTTCCTCAGCGGGCGGCGCGATCTTGATGTTCGAGCCGTCCGGCACGCTGACAACCGGCGACCGGCACGAAGGCGACATCCCAGCGCACGTCGACAGCACCACCGGCCGGGACATCAGCTGATTTGGAGATTTATAGAGAACGGCGGTGGTACCACAGCCGTTCAGTGTGAATTGGTCTGTCAACTTTCGCGAGGTGGCATCAACGCGAAGCTGTCAGGCGTGGCGCCGGGCGGACGGTTGCCCTGCCAGGTGACGGTCAGACGGCTGAACCACGGCCCCTGCGCGGAGGTCTTCGCGGCCGAGAGCGTAACGGCGACCGGATAGGTGCCGGTCTGGCCGGCCGCGGTCACGCCTGCCTCGCCGTCCGCGCGCCTCTGGCCTTTACGGAGTGGCGCGGCCACGCTCAGATACAAGCGGATGAGTATGGTCGCAGTGATGGACCTTGACAGTGGCTGGCCCGCTGAGCGGCTTGACTTCGAGCCTCTCGTTGTGGCGCACGCCGCCGAACTCGCGCCGCTGCTTGACGACACCTCGTTGCATGAGTTCACCGGTGGCGCGCCGTTGCCGCCCGCGGCGCTGGCCGCCCGCTATTCGCGACTGGCGACGCGCCGCTCACCTGACGATGACCAGATGTGGGGCAACTGGGTGATGCGCGTGCGCGCTACCGGTCAGGCGGTCGGGACAGTGCAGGCGACGCTCCCCGCGGCAGGTCCCGCGGCCGGCCCGGCCGAGGTCGCCTGGGTGGTTGTCCGGGCCGCGCAGGGCAACGGCTATGCCAAGGAGGCCGCGCGCAGCCTCGTCGCCCGGCTGCGGGAGGCCGGCTGGTCCGTCGTGGCTCATATCCATCCGGGCCACCTGGCCTCCCAGCAGGTAGCCCGTGCCGCTGGCCTGTCGCCGACCGCGGACGTCCACGACGGCGAGATCCGCTGGGCCAGCACACCCGCTTTACCGACGTCGCGGCTTCGCACCGCCGCCGGATTGCCCTGAATGTCCAGTTATTCCCGAACGGGATGCGGATTAACGCGGAACATCGGTGCTAGGCGGAAGCCAGGTGTACGAATACAGCGCACGATGTTCCGTCCAGCACCAAATTTCCGCGCTATATGGAGGTGAAGGGCAAAAGCCTGGGTCGGGCCGCGCCCGAGGCAATGGCGCCAGCGGCACGCTGAAGACCCTGGATCTTCAAACTCGGTAGTTACGTTTGCGGCATGCCTTGTGATGTGCCCGTATTCGCCAGAACACGCGCTAGCCAGCCTGGCGAATCACCATATATCACCATAGAGCGCCCCCAGAGGCCAGTCCTTTACGGAAGATAGGAGCCTTCTGGAAGAAAAGGTACCGGAAACCGGCGCCCAACCTTCCAGGAAGCCCCTTTATTCCACGTCGTCGAGCGCGTGCCCCGTCACAAACCGGCTATTTCTCAGCAAAACCGGCGACCGCCCACGGCACGGTGGGACCCGCCCAGCCCGCGGCCGCCCAGCCCGCGGCCGCCCAGGTCGCGGAACCGGCGGAAGTAGGAGATAGTCGCTTCAAGCTGACGGAAAGGCCAGCGAACGGACCGGAAGCGGACAGCTGCGAAGGGACGAGGTCATTGGGTATCAACCAGCGCGCACAGGTTCGCATGACCGACGAGGAAGCGGCGCTGTTCCTCCAGCAGAGCCGGACCGCGACGGTCGCGACGATCGGCCCCGGCGGGTTCCCGCACCTTGTCGCGATGTGGTACGGCCTCCTCGACGGAAAGGTGTGCTTCGAGACAAAGGCCAAATCGCAAAAGGTCGTCAACCTGCGCCGCAACCCGGCGGTCAGTTGCTCGGTCGAGGCGGGGGAGTCCTATGACCAGCTCCGTGGCGTCGCGATCGAAGGAACCGCGACGATCATCGACGACACATCCAGCGACGAATACTGGGCCGCCGCGATCAGCGTGTTCGAGCGCTACCAGGGCGCGTACACCCCGCAGCTGCGGCCGCTCGTCGAGCAGATGATGAACAAGCGGGTGGTCATCCGCGTCGACCCGGTGCGCGTCCGGTCGTGGGATCACCGCAAGCTCGGGCTCGCCGCGCTGCCCGTAGCCGGATCGACAGCCCAGTACCTGTAAGCACCGGAAAGCGCCTGCTCATGCACCTCAAGTAGACTGAGATTTCCATTTCGCTTCACGAAGGCTTGCTCCACGAACGCCTGGAGGCGCGACGTGCTCCAGATCGCCGGGCCGCCAGCGCCCGAGACGTTGCGGCGCGACCAGTTCGCGCGCCGCCAGCGCATCGTCCGCGCCGCCCTGCGCGCCCTGGCCAGCGCCGGGAGCGACTACGACCAGGTGAAGATCTCCGAGGTGGCACGCGACTCCGGGGTCGCGCTCGGCACGCTGTACCGTTACTTCGCCTCCAAGGAGCACCTGTTCGCCGCCGTGTTCGTGGAATGGGAGGGTGCGCTCAAGAAGAAGCTCGACAAGGAGCCCCCGCGGGGCGTCACCGAGGCGGACCGGCTGCGCGACGTGTTCCACCGCACGATAAGGGCGTTCCAGCTTCAGCCGCAGTTCTACCGGGTCGTGATGATGCTCACCGCGACGGCCGACACCTATGCGGCGGACCTGTACCAGTCCGTCTCCTCGCAGTTCCGCGACACCGTGCAGACGGCGTTCACCGGGCCGTTCGACGACGACCGCCACGCGATTTACAACACGGTCAATTCGGTGCTGGACACGTCCTTGCGCTCCTGGGTGATGAATCACCTGACGATCTCCGATGTCTACGAGAACGTCGACAACGCGATCCGCCTGATCTACGAGTATCAGCCCAGCCCCGCTTAACTCAGCCGCCGGCTGAGGCCGGCGCCGTTGGCGAACATCACCTTCTCGCACTGGGCCGGCGTGTACCCGAAGTTTTCCAGGTCCTTGATGTACGACGCCGGCTCGGCCAGTCCCTCGACGTGCGGGTAGTCCGAGCCCATCACGATCCGGTCCACGCCGATCAGGTCGCGGAGCGACGCGAGCTGGTCCTCGTAGAACGGCGACACCCAGATGTGCCGCCGGAACGTCTCGCGCGGATCCTCTGGGAACAAGAAAGGCATCTGCCCGAACGCCTTGGCCAGCTTCTCGAACAGATGGAACACCCAGTCCGAACCGTTCTCGATCGACCCGATCCGGAGCCGGCCGAACCGCGCGAACAAGCCCAGCGCCAGCATGCTGGCCATCGTGTCCTGCAACGGATTGGCCGACGAGAGGCTGCGGAAGCTCGTGATGCGGAACGACTCGGTGTTCCCCGACTCACCCCAGTCGGTCAGGTATTGCGTGTAGCGGGTCTCCCCGCCGTGGTACAGCACGGTGATCCCGGATTCATTGGCCCGGGCCCAGAACGGATCGAACATCGGGTCGGCGGGGGAGCGGCCGCCGATCGGCGTCATGACCGGACCGGGCACCATGACGACGAACCGCGCGTCGCGCGACAGCGCCCACTCCAGTTCGCCCACGGCGTTTTCGACGTCCACCAGTGTGATGTACGGCGCGGCGAAGATCCGTTCCCGGTACGCGAACCCCCAGTCCTCGTCCAGCCACCGGTTGAAGGCACGGAACGCGGCGGTGAGCGCGGGCACGTCGTCGATCAGCGCCTGTTCCATGCCGACGCCCAGCGTGGGCAGGAAGATCGCGCCCCGCAGACCCTGCCGGTCCATCGTTGCCAGCCGGGCGTCGCGGTCCCGGTATTCCGCGCGGATGGGCTCCAGCTCCCCGAACAGCTCACGGGCCGACGCCTTCTTCGGGTTGCGGCCGCGGAAGTACTCGTCCATCGCCCCGGGCTTGGCCACCGGGTCGAACGTCGGATTCGGGATGAAGCGGTTGATCTTGCCGCCGACGAGCAGCCGCGTCCGCCCGTCGATCTGCGCCCACTGCATCGCCCGCTTCCGGTATTCCGGCTCGATGTGGCGGCTGAAGGCGTCCAGCGCCTCGTAGTAGTGGTTGTCGCAGTCGAACAGCGGGAATGGCGGCATGGTCATACATCTCACACTAGAAGTAGGTTCTCGTCATTGACAAGATCTAAAGACCTACCCTTAACACGAACGTACTGTGGTTTCTCTTGACGAGACTGAAATCTCGTTCCATAGTGACCTGCGTAGGAAGGGGTTCTTCCATGGGCATGCCGTCCCGCGCCGGGATCGTCGATACGATGATCGGCTTCCCGCAGGAGGGGTCCGGGCAGTACGACTTCATCCGCAGGCAGACGAAGGATCGTTCGTCGCGCGAGGAGATGGAGTTCCCGGTCGAGTACATCTTTAAGGACGTGCCCAAGGGTCTGCCCACCTCCGACCCGGTCTCGGTCACTCTCCACGAGATGGACCGGTTCGGTATCGAGATCGGCATGATCGGCGTCGGCGACGAGACGTCGCGGACGGCGCTGAAGCAGCACCCCGACCGTTTCGTGGCGTGCGGCAACATCGACGATCCGAACGACGTCGGCGGCACGGTGCGCAGGCTCCGCCGGGAGTTCGAGGAGTTCGGCATCAAGGCGGCCAGCGTGTTCCCGGCCGGCACGTTTCCGCAGGTGGCGATCGACGACCCTAAGATGTACCCGGCCTACCAGACGTGCGTGGACCTGGATATCCCGGTCTTCTGCTGCGCCGGCGTTCCCGGGCCGCGGCTGAAGTTCGCGCCGCAGGAGGTCGCCCGGATCGACGTTGTCATGTACGACTTCCCCGAACTGGTCTTCGTTACCCGGCATGGCTGTGAGCCGTGGGAGAAGCTGGCCGTCAAGCTCATGCTCAAGTGGCCGAACCTGTACTACTCCACATCGGCGTTCGCGCCCAGGTACTACCCGCGGGAGATCATCGACTACGCCAACACCCGGGGCGCGCACAAGATCATCTACGGCGGCTACTTCCCGATGGGCCTGAGCCTGGAGCGCATCTTCTCCGACATGCCGCACGTGCCGTTCAAGGTTGAGGTCTGGCCCGGGTTCCTCGCCGGGAACGCGCGCCGCATCCTGAAGATCAGCGCATCCTGAAGCTATGAGTCCGCAGCCGCCCGCCTGGTTCAGCGCCGCCCTCGCCGCCCCCGCCGACGAAGGCGATGTGGCAGTTCACGGCGCCCGCATCCACTACCGAGCCTGGGGCGAGCGAGGGACGCGCGGAGCCGTCCTGGTCCATGGCACCGCGGCGCACGCCAGATGGTGGGACCACATCGGTCCGCAGATGTCGGCTGGCCTGCGCGCCGCGGCCGGAGGCCCAGGCCAATTCCGCACCGCGGCGCTCGATCTGTCCGGGCACGGGGACAGCGACTGGCGGGACCGGTACAGCCTGGAGCGCTGGGCGGAGGAGGTCATGGCGGTCGCCGCCGACGCGGGCGTATCGGGTCCGCCGTTCATCATCGGCCACAGCCTGGGCGGCACCATAGCGATCCGCGCCGCATCGGTCTACGGCGCCAGCCTGGCGGGGATCGTCGTCGTCGATTCTCCGCTGTACGAAGCCCTCCCCGAGCAGCGGTACATGGCCATCGCCTTCCGCGGCGATCGGACTTATCCCAGCCGTGAACAGGCGCTCGCCCGGTTCCGCCTGGTGCCGGAACATCCGGTGCTGCCCTATGTCCGCGACCACGTCGCCGCCTGGTCGGTGACCCGCCGGGACGACGGCGACTGGGGCTGGAAGTTCGATCGGAGCCTGTTCGCGAGCATGGAGCCGAGCTGGCCGCTCGGCCGGCCGGCCGATTGCCGGGTCGCGATCCTGCGAACCCAGCACGGGATGATGACCCCGGAGATGGCGGACCTGCTCTGCGAGCGGCTTGGCCAGGTGGCGACGATGGTGGAGATACCGGCGGCAGGCCACCACGTGCTGCTCGACGAGCCGCTCAGCCTGGTGACCGCCCTCCGTACCCTGCTGGCCGGATGGGACCATCCGCCGGGCCCGGCGTCCCAATCGCCCGATACCGCGCGCGGCGCTATGATACCGTAACGCCTGCAAACGTTTGCGGGAGGCCGCATTTCCGACATTTCCTGATAATGCCCCGCCGTCTCATGGAAGATAGGGGTCATTTGGAAGAAAGGGCGCCGGAAACCGGCACCCTTTCTTCCGCGAGGCCCTTTTATTCCGCGTCGAGTGTAGCCGCTGTACGCGTGCTGAGTTCGAAAGGCCCGGACCTGTCGGCCGTATGAGGCGCGGGGCCAGTTGCGGACCGAAGTAACGATTCCCGCCGCTGCCGGATCACCGAATGTCCGGTGAATCCCCAACGGGACGCGGATTAAGGCGGAACATCCATGCTACACGGAAACAAAATGTACGAATACGACGGGCTAATTTCCAAGTAGCATGGAATTTCCACGCCAACGTGCTGTTCGCTGTCGAGGCGGGTGTCGCTGGACACAGAGGGTTAAACCACCGCCGTTCTCGGTAAATAAGACAATTGAGGCTCGCTGGGCAAGTTTCGTGGCCGCGGTCAGGTCCGGGGCGGCGGCGGTGCCGCCCGGCGCGCCCACCGAGAGGGCGCCGGTGGCACAACCGAGCGCGGCTGCCTCGGGCAGGGTCAGGCCGTTGAGCAGGCCCGCGATCAGTCCGGCGTTGAAGCAGTCGCCCGCGCCGGTGGCGTCGGCCGGCGTCACCGGCGGGAGGCTGACGTGGTGCCGTACCGGCCCGTCACAGCACAGCGCGCCTCGCTCGCCGAGCTTGATGACCAGCCTGCGGCCGACGAGCCCGCGGCCGGCCGCGGTGAGAACCCCCACCGCCCCGTCCAGGCTGGACTCGCGGCTCAGCGCAAGCGCCTCCGCCTCATTCGGCAGCAGCACGTCAGTCTGCGCGATCGCCGCGGACAAGCGGACCCCGCCCCATCGGCCCGTTGGATCCCAGTTGGTGTCCAGCGACGTGGTGGCGCCCGCTGCCCGGGCGGCGGTGAACAGCGAGGCCAGACCCGGTCCCAGGGACTCAGAAAGCAGGAAGTACGAGCTGGCATGGACATGCCGGGCCCGGGCCAGCAGAAACCCCGGGACGTCCGCCGCGGTCAGTGAGGCCATCGCGCCGAGCGCGGTGAGGATCGCGCGGTCCGCACCCGACGACATTGCCACCGTCATGCCGGTGGGCAGGTCGTCGCGGATGACGACCGCGCTCACGTCGACCCCGGAACCGGCCAGCTGGTCCAGCATGAACCGCCCGGCCGGGTCGGCGCCCACCGCGGCCACGAGGCAGACGCGAAGCCCCAGCCGGGCCGCGGCTACCGCCGTGATCGCGGCGGATCCGCCGATGACCAGGCTGATGCCTTCCACCAGCTTCTCCTGCTGGCCGAACGCGGGGGTGACGTCGCTACCCAGCACGAGCACGTCCGGGTTGCAGTCGCCCAGCACCACCAGGTCATGCGGTGACAACGTCCACCCCGGCGGCCTCCAGCCTCGCCACGTCCGAAGCGCCTATACCCGCGTCGGTGACCAGGACGTCTATCTCGCGGATCGTGCAGATCCTGGCGAAGGCACGGCCTCCCACCTTGGAGCTGTCCGCGACGATGATCACCTGGTTGGCCTGGCGGGCCATCAGCCAGTTGATGCTCGCCTCGCCTTCGTGATGGGCGGTGGCGCCGGCCGCGGCGTCGATCCCGTCCACGCCCAGGATGGCCAGGTCGAGCGTGACCTGCTCCAGCACGCTGGTGCCCAGCGGCCCGGTGAGCTCATACGACTGCGGCCGGGCCACCCCGCCGGTTACCACGATCTTGATGTGCTGGCGTATCGCGAGGTCGGTCGCGATGTTGAGCGCGTTGGTGACCAGGGTGAGCGCCGGTGTGGCGCTGCCCGAGCCGAGGTCCGGGCGGGTGGCCAGCGCCCGCGCCACCTCGGTCGTGGTGGTGCCGCCGTTGAGCCCGACGATCTGGCCGGCCCGCACCATGCCGGCGGCCAGCGCCCCGATGCGCTGCTTCTCCGAGGAATGGCGCTCGGTCTTGTACCGCAGTGGCAGGTCATAGGTCACGCCCTGCGCGATGGCGCCGCCCCGGATCCTGGTGAGCATCTGCTGGCTGGCCAGCTCGTCGAAGTCACGGCGGACGGTGGCCGGGGACACGTCCAGCGCCTTGGCGGCGTCTTCCACCTGGAGCTGGCCGGCCTCGGCCAGCAGTTCCAGCAGTTCATTCCACCGGCGATAACGGCTCACGGACGCACCCTCCGATCACGATCACGCTCTGATCACGCCGAGCAGCCGGGCGACCTCTTCGGCCAGCGCCTGCCGCCCAGCCGCACCGTACGCCCGAGGGTCCACCATCGCAGCGTCATCGGCCAGGCACCGGCGGATGGCGGCGGTGAACACCTTGTTCAGCTGGGTCGCGATGTTGATCTTCGTCAGGCCGGCCCCGATCGCGGCGGCCAGGTCCCGGTCGGGCACCCCCGACGAGCCGTGCAGCACCAGCGGGACGTCGACCGCCCGCCGGATCGCACCGATGAGCCCGAAATCAAGGACCGCGTCACGGGTCAGCATGGCGTGCGAGCTGCCGACCGCTACCGCCAGCGCGTCCACGCCGGTCGCCGCCACGTAATCCGCCGCCTCCCCTGGAACGGTGCGGGCCACGGGCGAATGCACGCCGTTCTTGCCGTCGATCTCCCCGAGTTCCGCTTCGACCCATAGTCCCCTCGGCTGGCACCACCGGGCAACCTCGGCGGTGGCCTTGACGTTGTGCGCGTATCGCAGTTTCGAGGCGTCGTACATCACCGATCCGAAGCCCAGCCCGGCCGCCTCCTGGACCAGCTCCGTGCTGGTCGCGTGGTCCAGGTGCACCGCGACCGGCACCGCTGCCGAGCGCGCGATGGCCACGCAGGCCCGGCCGACGGGCGCCAGGGCGCCGTGGTAGGCGGCGCAGTTCTCGCTGATCTGCAGCACGACCGGGGCGTGGGCGGCTTCCGCGCCGGTGACGATGGCTTCGGCGTGCTCGACGCCGATGACGTTGAACGCGCCGACGCCACGGCCAGCCGCGCGGGCCGGCCCGATGATCTCGTACATCGCGGACAGCGGCATCCTCAGCGCCTGGTCAGGATTACCGAACGGGTCAGGTTGCGCGGCCGGTCCGGGTCCAGTCCGCGGGTGCGAGCCGCCGCGACGGCGAGCATGTGTACGCGGACCAGTTCCGCGAGCGGGTCCTCTTCGCCGGCCCAGCAGAGGCCGCCCGTCGCGGCGATCTCGTCAGCCAGGCCGTCCGGTGAGGTGCCGAACAGCCACACGATGCTGCCTTCGCCGGTCACCGCGGCCGGACCGTGCCGGTATTCCATGGCGGGGTAGGCCTCGGTCCACAGGCCGGCCGACTCACGCAGCTTGAGTGCGGCCTCGTTGGCCAGGCCGTACGTCCAGCCGGTGCCGAGGAAGGTGAACTGCCGGGCGGCCAGTAGCTCCACCGGAAGCGCCGTCGCCAGTATCCGCTCGGCCGCCTCTGCCGCCGGGCCGGGGTCGTGCCCCAGGTGCGCGCGCAGCAGGGCCAGCTCGGTGGTGGCGAACCGTGTCTGGACGACCGATTCCTCGTCCGCGAAGCTCAGGTCGATGACATCGTCGGCCGCTCGCGCCACGGGTGTGTCAACCCCCGTGGTGATGGCGACCGTCGGCACGGTGCCACGCAGCCTGCCGAGCAACTGGAGGATTTCGGTGGTGGTCCCGGACCGGGACAGCACCAGGACGCGGTCGTACCTCCGGCGCACGGGCATCTCCGATGCCGCGAAGGCATCGGTTTCCCCGTGCCCGGCCGCCTCTCGCGCCGCTGCGTAGGCCTGGGCCATGAACCAGGAGGTGCCGCAGCCCGCGACCGCGACTCTCTCGCCGCGGGCCGGCAGCGATGCCGCGACGGCCGGATCCGCCGCGAGCTGCCCGGCCCGCCGCCAGCACGCTGGCTGTGACGCGACCTCCTGCTCCGTCTGCTCGCCTGTCAAAAGTGTCTCCCTCTCTCATGTGCCTGCTAGACCCGTGGCGGCCACCGAACGGACGAAATGGCGCTGGGCCAGGAAGAAGATCAGCAGCATCGGCGCGAGGCTCATCACGTTGCCCGCCATCAGCAGGGTCCACTGGGTCGAATGTGAACCCTGGAATGTGGCCAGTCCCAGCGGCAGCGTCATCTGGCTGGTGGACGTGACCGCGATCAGCGGCCACAGGAAGTTGTTCCAGGAATCCAGGAACGTCAGCGCGGCCAGCGTGGACAGCGCCGGGATCGCCAGTGGCAGCACGATGCGGATCAGCACGGTCAGCCTGCTGGCCCCGTCCACCCGGGCGGATTCCTCGTACTCCAGCGGGAGAGTGCGGAAGAACTGGCGCAGGAAGAAGATGCCGAACGCGGTTGCCGCGTTGGGCAGGATGAGCGCGCCGATGTGATTGATCCCGACCGCGGCCAGCACATGCACGCCCAGCCATTTGGTGATGATGAACTGCGGGATCATCGTGACCTGGAACGGCACCATGAGCGTGGCCATGATCACGGCGAACAGGACGCCCCGGCCGAGGAAGCGGAATCGCGCGAACGCGTACCCGGCCAGCGAGCACAGCACCAGGTTGCTGACCACCGTGACCGCGGCGACCACGACGCTATTAAAGAAGAATCTAACGAACGGCGCGCCGTGCAACGCATCCGGATAGTTGGCGAACCTCAGCACGTGCGGGGTGAGCACCGGCGGGAAGCGCAGCGCCTCCGCGGGGGTCTCCAGCGAGGTCACCAGCAGCCAGATGAACGGGAAGATCAGTACCAGCGTGGCCGGGATCAGCACCAGATGCCACGGGCTGAACGGCAGCCGCGATCGGATCGCCGTCATGATCGGTAATAGGTGAAGCGTCGGCCGGCCCGGAACTGGATCACGGTGACCACGATGATGACGAGGAACAGGAAGTACGCGATGGCCGACGCGTACCCGAAGTTGAACTGCTGGAACGCCTGGTCATAGAGGTAGTAGACGAGGACAGTGGTCGCGTTGAGCGGACCACCCTGGGTGCTCAGGTACACCTCGTCGAACAGCTGGAGCGCGTTGATCGTGAGCCACACGGCCAGGAACAGCGTCGCCGGGCTGAGCAGCGGAAGGGTCACCCGGCGGAACGTGTGCCAGTGCCCGGCCCCGTCGATCGCGGCCGCCTCCAGCAGGTTCTGCGGGACGCCCTGTAGCGCGGCCAGGTAGATGACGACCGCGAAGCCGGTCCAGCCCCAGATCGTCATGATCACGATCACGTACAGCGCCTCGGACGGCGAGTTCAGGAACTGCTGCTGCGGTATGCCGGCCTTGCCCAGCACGTAGTTGGCGATCCCGTAGGAGGGGTCGAACAGCCAGATGAAGACGATCGCCTCGCTGATGGTGGAGATGGCCATCGTCGCGTAGGCGGCGGTCCGGTACAGCGAGATGAAGCGGATCTTCCGGTTCATCGCCACGGCCAGGAACAGCCCGGTGACCATGGTTCCCGGCACGAACAGCGCGGTGTAGATGAGCGTGTGCTGGATGGCCTGCGCCACGATCGGGTCGTGCACCATCTGCCGGTAGTTCTTCAGGCCCACGAACGGAGTGTCCGGAGTAAGCAGGTTGTTCCGCTGGAAGGACATCACCGCCGACCAGACGATGGGCGCCGCGCCGAACAAGACGATGATCGCGACGCCGGGGGTGACGAAGGCCCATCCGGTGAACTGCTCCGAGGCCATCTTCGCGCGGCGGCGCTGCCGGGGTCTGGTCCCCGCTTCCCTTGGCCGCAGCAAGGTGCCGGAAATCGCCATCAGCTCGCGGCGAGGGCCTGGTTGACCTGCTGCGCGGCGGCGGCCAGCGCCGCCTGCGGCTGGCTCTTGCCGAGCAGCACCGACACGATCATCGTGCCGAGGATCTGTGAGATCTTCGGGTATTGCGGGATCTGCGGCCGGGCCTGGCGGACGTTGGCCAGGTTGGTGACGAACGTACTCACCCCGGGCAGAGTGCTGTTCATCTGCTGGCTGAAGCCGCTCGCGTCACCCACTGACTGCCGGGTGGGCAGGTCGCCGGTCTGCATCGAGAAGTACTTGACCTGGGCGGGCGCGGTCAGCCACAGGAGGAACTTCTCCGCCGCGGCGACGTTGGCCGCGCCGTTGTTGAACACCACCCAGTTGTCCGGCCCGGAGATGGTCTGGTGGCCTTTTCCGTCTGGGTAGGCCGGCATCACCTGCACTCCGTACTTCACGTTGGTGAACGTGGCCAGGTCCCAGGGCCCGGTGACCAGCATCCCGATCTTGCCCGAGTTGAACAGGTTGTCGTACGCGGAGTCGGTCGGGTCCAGGTACATCGACCTGTCCGTGACGGCCATGGCGCGCAGCGTGTTCAGCGACGCCAGCCCGGCTGGTGAGTTGAACGCGGCCTGCTTGCCGTCCGCGGACAGCAACTGTCCGCCGGCCTCCCACAGCAGGGCCTCCCAGTGCCACACCGTGTCCTCGTTCCCCGGGGTCACGTACGCGGTGCCGTACTGCTTGATGGCTGGATTGGTCAGCTTCTTCGCGTCCGCCTGGAACTCCTGCCAGGTCCAGTCCGGACCTGGTGGCGTCAGCCCAGCGTTGGCGAACAGCGTCTTGTTGTAGACCACGGCCAGGTTGTCGACCAGCGCGGGGACGCCGATCACCTTGCCGTTGACGGTGGCCACGTCCCGCTCGCCCACCCAGAAGTCGTTCCAGTTGACTCCCGGCTGCTGGACCGCGGTGCTCAGGTTCACCACCTGGGGGATCTGCGCCACGTTCGGCGCCCACGAGCCGTAAAGGTAGGCGATGTCCGGCGGGCTGCCGCCGCGTACCGCGGTCAGCACCTTCTGCAGCGAGTCGTCGTTGTTCACGAACAGCGTGCTGACCTTCTGACCGGGATGCTGGTGCTCGTATTCGCTCACCAGGTACGCGAACGCCTTCGCCTCGACCTGCGTGTAGCCCTCCCAGATCTGGATCGTGCTGCTGCCCTTCGCTCCGCCGCTGCCCGAGCTCGCGTCGGTCCCGCACGCCGCCAGGCCGAGCGCGGCCACGGTGATCACGGTGATCGGACCAGCTACGGCAGCCCGCAGCCCATGCTTTGCCATCACGCTCACCGTCCAGACCTGATCAAAGTAAGCAAGTTTTGATCAATAGTTTGCAGGTCTCGCGGGGTTGTTGCAACAACTTGATTGAAACTCGGCCGGATGTAACACTAATGGACCATGATCCAGGTGACCTTCGTCGGCGCGGGCAGCGTCGAGTTCACCCGGAACGTGGTGACGGATCTGTGTGGTTACCCCGAGTTCCGGAACGGCCTGAAGCTGACGCTGTACGACATCAGCGCGGAGCGGCTGGCCCACGCCGAGCGGCTGGCCAGCAGGATCTCCGCGCAGACCGGAGCGGGCGCGGTGGTGACCGCCACTGCGGACCGGCGTGCGGCACTGGCCGGCGCGGACTACGTGATCAACGAGGTGCAGGTCGGGGGGTACGTCGCCACCCGCGCGGACTTCGACATCCCCGCTCGGTACGGCGTCCGTCAGACGATCGGGGACACGATCGGCATCGGCGGCATCTTCCGCGGCTTGCGGACGATCCCGGTGGTGATGGCGCTGGCGCGGGACATGCTGGAGGTCTGCCCGGACGCCTACCTGCTCAGCTACAGCAACCCCATGGCCATGCTGCCGTGGGCGGTGTACGAAGGCACGGGTTTCACCCGCGTGTTCGGGCTGTGCCACTCGGTCCGGGACACCCACGCCTTCCTTACCGGCCTGGTCGGTGCCGACCCCGCCCGGGTTCGGTTCCTCACCGCGGGCTTCAACCACCAGGCGTTCGTGCTCCGCTTCGAGCAGGATGGTGAGTCCCTGTACCCACGGCTGGCTTCGGCCATCGACAGTTCCCCCGAGCTTGCTCGGCGGGTCCGGGTGGAGATCTTCCGCCGGTTCGGGTACTTCCCGACCGAGTCCAGCGAGCACTCAGCGGAGTACGTGCCGTGGTTCATGCGCCATCACGATCAGCTCGAACAGTTCCGCATCTTCGTGGGCGACTACCTGGCCCGGTCCGAGGAGAACCTGCGCGAGCTGGAATCGCTGCGGAAGGCGCTGGACTCGGAGGGTTTTCTGAGCGGCCGCGCGGCGGCTCAGCCGACGCGCGCGCTCCAGCAAGCACCGGAGCTTTCGCCCACGCACGAGCTCGCGTCGCTGTTCATCCACGCGCTGGAGACCGGAACCGAACGTGAGCTGCACGTCAACATCCGCAACGGCGGGCTTATCTCCAGCCTGCCCGACGAATGCTGTGTCGAGGTGCCATGCGTGGTCGGCGCGAACGGGGCTAAACCGGTGCCGGTCGGCGCGCTTCCGCCGCAGCTGGCCGCCCTGAACCGGACGTTCCTCAACGTGGTCGAACTGACCGTCCGGGCGGCGCTGGCGGAATCGCGCGAGCACACATACCAGGCCGCGCTGCTCGACCCGAACACGGCCGCCACGCTGACCACGACCCAGACCGTCGCGATGTGCGACGAGCTGTTCCAGGCGCACCGCGACCTGCTCCCCTGGGCCCACCCTCGCTGACCCCCGCCCGCCCCGCCCGCCCCTTCCCATGATCATGCTTCGACCGCGTAGACGATCACGTTGCTCAGGTAGGTCCCGAGAGCGGCGTCGAAGGTGCCGCCGCAGGTGATCAGGCGCAGCTCCGGGTCCGGGGCCGGGTCATATACGGCCCGGGTCGGAAAGGAGCTCTTCAGGTACGTCTCTGTCCTGGTGACGCGGAAGACGGCGAGCGTGCCGTCCGCTCGCCGGACGTAGACCTTGTTCCCTTTCCGCAGGCTGGCGAGCCGGTAGAAGACCCCGGGGCCGGTGCGGGAGTCGATGTGCCCGGCGATCACGGCCGGCCCGATCGCGCCCGGCCGCGGACTCCCGGTGTACCAGCCCGCGACGGACGTGCTCGACGGCACCTGCAACACGCCGCTTGCCGCCAGCCCCAGGCGGATCAGCGTCGTGTTCACGCCGATCACCGGGATCGTGAGCCAGACAGGCGTGGCCACCGGGCGGGAGTCCGCTGGCTGCGGCGGTGCCGCGATCCGGCCCGTCGGCGCGGGCAGCGGGGCGGTCAGCGCCGCCGGCCGCGCGGCCGGTGTGTGCTGCCGGGTGGTTAGCAACCCGGCGACACCCACCCCGGCCATGACCAGGCCGGCTGCCACGAGGCAGGCCACCAGGCCGATCGGAGTCCTCGGCTGGCCGGCGTGCACGCTCAGGCCCGCAGCCGGGTCAGCCGCGTCACCCGCCAGCGTCGCAGCAGCCACATCCTGGTGGCCCCGGCCAGCACGAGGGCCGAACCCGCCGCGATGAGCACCAGCCACATGACGGTCGAAGCGGGTCCCTGCGGTGCGGTGCCACCCAGGCCGGTCGCCACTCCGCTGGCCGGTATCGAGGTGTTCCCCGCCGCGTCCTCCAGGTCGACGACTTCCAGCCCCTTCGACCCGTCCAGCACGACCAGCGTGTGCACGGTCTCGGCGGCGAGCGTGACCGCCTTGTTCGCGTCACCACCGGCGGCCGTGACCCGAATGGTATCGGTTCCCGGGGCCACGGTCTGGTAACCGCTCACCGAGGCGAAGGCCAGGCTGGGCGCCACGGTGTGCCCGCCGAGGGCGACGTTGACCACATGCTGCAGCAGCGACGCCTGGATCACCCGCACCAGCGCGTGGTCCGGTGGCGTCGTGAGCTGGTCGTCCAGGATCGTCAGCCGGAGTCCCGACTCGGGGCCCATGCCGGCCACCGTGTACGCGTGACCGGGCTCGATCTGCACGCTGGTGGACAGGACCGGCGAACTGGTCGCCGCCGCGCCCGCGGCGCGCATGGCCACGCTGTACTGGCCGGACGCGACCCGCTCATAGGGCGAAACATCCCCGTAGCCGACGTGTTTGAGCACGATCATCGCGCTGGAATCGCCGAACGAGTACAGGTATACGTCCACGGCTGGCGTGTTGGGCGACAGGTGCGCGAGCCGGATCCATCCGTCGCCGGAGCCGGTACCAGCGCCTGCGGCTGCGTGGGCGGCCACCGGAGCGGTGACGCACAGGGCTGGCACCGCCAGCAACGCGAGTATCCGTGCGAGGACATGACGCTTCATTGAAATCCCACCCCATTTCTGTGTTGCTGTGACTGGCCGTTCAGGGCCCGCCGTTCAGGCCGAGCGGACTCGGCGCGTCGAACTCGACATTGAGCAGGTACTGGCCATCCGGTTGCCGGACGAGCCGCGCCTGAGCCGGCTGATATGGCGGCTGCTGAGCGAGCAGGAACGAAAGCATCGCCTGCATGCCGGCCTGCGGCCCGGCGCCGATCTCGGCGTCCCGCAGCGGGACGTCCGCCGCGCCCGGCGACGAATCGCCGAAGGCCGCGACGCTCACTTGCTGCTGCCCCGGCATCGGCTGGGCCGCCAGCGCGGCCAGCGTAACCAGCAGGCGCGGGTCGACGTTGCCCGCGGTGAGCGCGACCCGCGCCGCCTCGGAGGCGTGAATGCGCTGGTTGCGAAGTAGCTGCTGGCCGGCCGCGACCCGGGCGCCACGATCCGCGGCCTGGCTCGCCTCGAACGACCGCGCTCCGTCGGGCGCTACGTACCTGACTTCGATCCTGGCCGGACCGGAGCCGAAGCTGGCGATCACCTCAGGTGCGTAGACGCTGGCCAGCCGGGCGCCGAACTGATCGCGCACCGCCAGGGTCGCCACCACGATCTCCGCGCCGAGCGGATCGGCGGCCGACAGCCGCAGCACGAGCAGCCTGCTGGCCGCCAGACCGGTCGCCTGTAGCGCCGAGCACATCTGCGGGTCGCACGCCACTATGGCGCTCGGGCTCACCTGACGCGCCATCCAGATGGCCACCTGGGCGCGGGTGAACGACGCCATCTCGGATTGCGCGGCCGCGCTCGGACTGCTCGCGCGCTGGCCGCCGGCGTTCTGACCGGCCGCGCTCTGGGCTGCACGGCCGCCATGGCTGGTGCCCGAGGCCGGACCAGCCGTGGAACCATGCGAAACCACGTTGACGGTCACGACCGCGGTTGCCAAACCGACCACCACCCACGCGGCCACCGCGACAAAGCGCTGGCGCCCTCCCGCCGACCGCCCGGTTCCCTTGCGCCCCTGCCACCACAAACGAAGCACCGCCGCCATGATCACCGGCCACGGCGGCGAATCCCGCCGTGGCGCGGTTCCCTGCTGCGCGAGAGCGCTGTTTTCTCGCCCACCCCTTGCTCCCACGCAATTCCGCGGTGAGCGGAACGTGGTATGAGGCCAGTATCACACAATGTCAGCATTCGGGGTATACGCGCACGGCAGCGACGTGCCGTATCCGCTCGGCGCCTGCGGCGGTTGCCAGCGAGCCGCCGCGGCGGTTGCCGTCACGGGAGCGGTAATTCCCGTCGTGGCTCCCAGCCGGCCGTACGCAGCGAGGCCAAGGCGGAGGGGGCACTGCTGCTAGAGTGCCAGTCAAGTAATCCCGGGTATCACAGCGGCCGGATGTCCGCGCGGCGGGCCGCTCAGATTACTGCGGTAATTCGGGGTCCTGTGGTGACTTTAGTGCACTATGGTGCACAAAAGTCACCACGAGGCCCGAATCAACCGCGAAAACATGCCCACCGAATCCGGCGAAAGAGACAAAAGCTGCACGGCCAGCGGGGTCCAGCCCTACTACCTGACCGGCGCTCTAGGGCCTGTCTAGTGCCGCGTCTGTCTACGTTTGCCCGGTTGGTATGCGGTGAGCCTGCTGGACCGCAGGGGCCGGTGCCGGCAGCACAGGCCTCGCGTGCGGCCAGCCCGCCGGCGGCCAGCCCGCCGGCGGTCGGCCCGGTGCCATCCGGCTGACTACGATTTCCTGAGCCGAAAATATTTTCGGCTCAGGAAACTGGCTTCAAAAAAACGGCACGTCTCCTGCCCCCGCACCGGATCTACGGGGCGGACGGGGGCAAACATAACCGGTCGCGGCATAGCTCAGGTTTTAACGTCGAGCTTGGAAGCGTTATCACCTTCCAGTTCGACTTGTCACCCGCTACGTCGCACATGTCACCCGTACGTCGATTCCCCGCCCCGAAATGCGGCTTATGTCCAGCACTACCGGGTGACATGTCAGCCAGGACGGCAATGCCGGTGAATTAGGCCCGCCTGGCCAGCCGCCACTGGCTCGCGATGCCACGGCTGGCGTGGTGGAATTACGCTTCATGGTGACTTTGTAGTACCGGAGTCCCACGTATCCACCGCAAGGCGTAAAATCACCGCACAAACCTGCGGATCCATGTCCGTCAAATGCGGATATGAGCGACAGGCGGAGCAACTGGCGACGGCCGTACGGCCCGGGTCGGCTTCGCTGAGCGGTTAAGTTACCGGCATTGGCCAGGACGGGTGACAAGTGGCAGGCGGGCCACATCGGCCGGCTGCCGGCGGCCGGCGCGGGCGTTTTGCGCCGGAAAGGTGTAGTCATCACATGGGCGGTGCACCTGACTGCTAGGAGGAGACGCCTGGAGGTTCAAACTCGTGTCTAGAACGTGGCCGGGGGCGGATGCATGAGGGGATGGATGGCGCAACATGCCCCTTGGGCGGGGATGGTTGGCGCAACGTACCCCTAATACCCCAGGTCAACGCGAGCTGTGAGGTTAGTGTGACAAAAGTTGCAGCTCTGGGCACCGGTCGGCCAATTCTGCCGCACACCTTAAACAGGCACTGACCAAGAAGGTTGACCGCAAGCGGCCTCCTGACCTGAAGAGACAGGAATCTTCTCGCGAATGCGACCGCCCGCCCGCGGGCGAGGAGGCTAACGCCGGGAACCGTCGCGGGAGGGCGGTCCCGGGGGGTGGCGTTCACCCCGGGAAATACTGAAATTTTCAGTCGGGCGGGTGCGTGACCTGCGGCGCAGCGCGACCTGCGGGTCCGGGACTTCTCAGGCGTAAGCCGCCTTGCGAGCATCCCGGTTAGGACAGCCGGATGTTAGCGCTAACATCCAGCGCGGCACGACGCGGCTTTCGGCGCGACCCGGCATTTCCCTCAAACAGGGGAGGATTTATGCATATATCTCGGTACCGGGCCCGGTGGCTGGCCGCCTGTGCCGCCGTGATCGCTTTCGCGGCGGTCGCCTTCGCCGCGGGAGCGGTCAAGGCCGTGTCTTCCAGCGCGGCATCGACTGGTTGCTCGGTCACCTACAGCGTCGGATCGCAGTGGCAGAGCGGGTTCAGCGCCAACGTGACGATCACCAACCTCGGCAGCCCGCTCAGCTCCTGGACGCTGACCTGGGATTTCACCGCGGGCCAGCAGATCACCCAGGGCTGGAGTGCGACGTATTCGCAGGCCGGCACCCTGGTCACCGCGGCCAGCGCGAGCTGGAACGGCAGTCTCGCCACCGGTGCGTCCACCTCGATCGGATTCAACGGATCGTGGAACAACGCCAGCAACCCGGCCCCGACGGACTTCGCGGTCAATGGCGTCTCCTGCGACGGCGGCACGTCGCCCACTCCCACCCCGACCCCAACCCCCACGCCGACGCCGACCGGGTCCTTGCCGGGCAGTTTCAGCTGGTCGTCGAGCGGCGTGCTGATCAGCCCGCACTCCGACTCGCACAACATCATCGCGGTGAAGGACCCGTCGGTGGTGAACTTCAACGGCCAGTGGTACGTGGCCGCCTCGACGGTGAACTCCTCAGGTAACTACGGCATGGAGTTCCTCAACTTCTCCAGTTGGTCCCAGGCCAGCTCTGCGACGCCGGTTTACGCCGACCAGACGGCCATCGGCGCCGGCTACAAGACCGCGCCGCAGCTCTTCTACTTTGCCCCGCAGAAGTTGTGGTACCTCGTGTATCAGACCGGCAGCAACGCGTCGTATTCCACCAACCCCGACATCACCAATCCCGCCGGATGGAGCGCGACGAAGAACTTCTATGCCAGCGAGCCGTCCATCATCCAGCAGAACATCGGCTCCGGGTTCTGGGTTGACATGTGGGTCATCTGCGACAGCGCCAACTGCTACCTGTTCTCGATGGACGACAACGGGCACCTGTATCGCTCGCAGACCAGCGTCGCGAACTTCCCCGACGGCATGAGCCAGCCCGTTATCGCCGCGCAGAACTCCACCCCGGCGAACTTCTTCGAGGCCGACAACGTATACAAGGTCGCGGGCGCCAACGAATACCTGCTGATCGTCGAGGCGATCGGCTCTGACGGCCGCCGGTACTTCACGTCCTACACTTCCAGCGCCATCAACGGGACCTGGGCCCCGCTGGCCAGTACGCAGAGCAACCCGTTCGCCCGGTCCACCAACGTCACGTTCAGCGGTACCCCGTGGACCCAGGACTTCAGCAGTGGCGAAATGATCCGCACCGGCGACGACCAGACCCTCACCATCAGCCCGTGCAAGATCCAGTACCTGTACCAGGGCAAGGACCCGAGCGCTTCCGGCAGCTACAACAGCCTCCCCTGGCGCCTGGCCCTCCTGACCCAGACCAACTCAACCTGCTGACCGTCCGCGCCACTCGCCAGCCAGTCGAGCCACCGCCCGTTCGTTAGATAGATCTTTTGAACGAACGGGCGGTGGTATCACTCGCTGATCAGCCGCTCACGACGCAGGCGTGAGCGGCGTTGGACCACAGCGACGTGACCGGGAAGGATCCGGTTGTCAGGTTGAGGTTGCCGTCTGGACCGCACAGGTCGCCGATCTCGGCGGTGTGGTCCGGTGTTGTCCAGCCGGCGTTGACGTCGGTCATGGTCTCGGCGTATTCGTGTGACAGCACGATCGTGTTGTTCTCGTTGATCGGCGCGTTGATCACGTTGTAGCCGTCGCTGGTGGTGGTGTGCCAGGCGAAGCCACCGCCGGCGCTGGTGCCGGGCGGGGAGAAGATGATGAACATTGAGCGCGCCAGGTTGGTGACGCCGAAGTGCGACGCGGCCTTATGCGCCTCGGTGATCAGGTCGTTGCCCGGCTGCGGCGGTGCCGCCACCGAGGAATCGAACCAGGTGCCCGCGTACACCGTACTGCTGGGGTAGGGGATGTGGACTGCGCTGGACGGGCAGGTCACCGTGCCGGTCGCAACCGCGTTGCAGTACTGGGTCAGGATCCTTGACCAGCGCTCGCTGCCTTTGCCCAGTCCGGAGAAGAAGCCTTGCGCGTTGGACTGGGCCGAGCCGCCCTGCCCGCCCCATTGCGAGCCGTAGAACACCAGGTACACCTTCGGGCTCTGCGTGATGACGCCCTGGGCGCCCCCGTTGTACTGCACGCAGGTGCCGCTGCAGGTGGCGGCGGCCGCGCTGGCTCGCGCCGCGCTGGCCGGCGCGGCGCTGGCTGGCGACGCGCCTATCGCCGCTGGCGCGAGAGCGCCGAGGACCGTGGCTGCCGCCGCGGCGGTGAAGCAGTGCCTGCGCGTGCTCCTGATCCGGAACAGGTTCACAGATACTCCTTTTCGGGCGTAGAGTTCCGCTCCCCGGCCTGTTACTCGCGGGCTGGCTTGCGCTTAGCTCGCGAGCGTAATCGTTACCTGCGTCGCTCCTGAGGTGGCTGTGACCGTGTGCGTTGTCGCGTTGTAGGTGCCGTTGGTGACGGAGTTGACGCCGGTGCTGAGGAAGATGGGCAGCTGGATGAGGACCGGGCCGCCAGGCGGGGTGCCGCTGATCGTCACGGTGACCACCCGGGTGCTGGCCTGCGTCACCGCGATCGAGACGCCGTAGGTGCTGCGGCTGCCCGAGCTGATGTTGTAGCCGGAGGTGAGGTTGCTGACCGCGACCGTCTGACCGGACGCGATCCAGGTGTCGGGGATGCCGCGACCGATGTACAGCGGCTCCGTGTAGGTGAACGGCCCGGTGCCGGAGGAGGACAGCCCGGTCGCGGCAATCGACTGCAGCAGGCTGAGCTGCTGGCCGGTGATGGGCCACGCGTACGGGCATGCGCCGAACTCCGGTGGTGCATGGCTGCCTGCCCACGGGTTGTTCGAGTTCGGTCCGCTGCCGTTGGCTTCCCACCAGGCGTTCGGGCCGCCCGTGGTGGTCTGGATCTGCCACGCGTAGCTGGTGATGGGCAGGTCACGGTAGTTGTTGCTGTACAGGCCGTCGTTGGAGTAGGCGGTGTTGTAGGCCGTCGAGTAACCGGTGAACGCCCCGAAGGTCGGGTACGGCAGGTTGTTCGCCGCCAGCCGGGCGAAACCCGTCTGGTACATCCGGTCGATCTGGCCTGGGTCGCCGATCAGGCCGGTCAGCGTGCCGCCCATCAGCATCGTCGACCACTGGTTCTGGCCGACCCAGCCGGGCGACGCCCAGTTCGCGTCGTTGAAGGTGCCGCACCGGTTCGCCGAGTTCGGCTGGTCCACCGTGCAGGGCAGGTAGTTGAAGCCGTTGGCCGACTCGTTGTTGCCGACCACGGTGTTCAGCGCGTTGAGCAGGCTGATGTAGGCCCCGTCGGCCCACTGCGCCTCGCTGGTCTGCCCGATGCGGGTGGCGATGTACTTGTAGGCCGCGAGCGCCTCCAGCGCGGAGTAGTTGCTGAACAGCCAGCGGCCGGTGGAATCGTTGTCGTCGTTGGACACCAGCGTGCCGTCCGAGGCGAGCTGCGACGGGTAAAGGGTGCGCATTATCGTGAACAGGCTTGGCCCCCACGGGCTCGAGCCGCTCGCATCGTCATGGAAGAACTGGCTGACGAACGCCGTGTCTCCCGTGAGCCGCAGGTAGTCGGCCCAGGTGCCGAGCGTCTTCCACACGCCGTCCCAGTACCAGTTGGCGCCGACCTCGTTGAAGCTTGGGCTTTCCGAGATCCTGGCGGTGAGCAGCAGGTTCTGCGCGTCGTGGAAGTCGCCGCTGTCGAATCTGGCCTGTAGCTCCCCGGGCACGTCGTGGTTCAGTATCCAGGCGTAGTTGTTGGCCGCCGAGAACTGCGCCTCGCCGACCTGCATGATCAGGGTGTAGATGGTGCCTGCCTTGAAGGCATTGGTTAGGTTTGTGCCGGGATTGGTCAGGTTATTGGTGTTCGGCAGCGTGAGGTTGGGCAACTGGAAGCTCGCCGTCTCGGCCAGGCGGCCGTTCCAGTGCGTCGTCATCGCGGAGTAGGCGCTGTCCAAGCTGGGCGCGTTCGCCGACAGTGCTGATCCGGTGGGCAGCGCCACTCCGGTTCCGAAGTTGTCCACCGCCACGACGAAGTCGTTGTTGTTCGTCTGGCCGGGCTGCACCGTGCTGAGGGAAGAACTGGTCAGCTGGATCAGGTTCGGGCCCGATCCGCCTGGCGGCACGCTGACCGCCGACGATCCGTTGTTGGTGACCGCCACCCGGACGTAGACCAGCATGAACGGGTTGCCGCTGATGGTCACCTTGTCAGCGAAATCCTTGATCGAGATGGTGACGCTGCCGACGGTCCGGGTTGTGGTCATGGCCGGGAGGTAGCCGCTGTCTTCGGTCCACTGCACGGAATTGGGGCCCGGAGCGCCGCCGAAGTCGTAGGCGCTGAAGGTGTACATCCCGCCGCAGTACGCGGTGCCGCCGCTGGTATAGGTGGTCGGCACGCCACGGGCGAAGAACGACCCGGACAGGTACTCGAACACCGGCCAGAAGTTCCCGTCCCAGCCGATCGCGGTCTCGTTGGCGAACCCCTGCCCGTTGGGATCGGAAGGAGCCGGGAAGTTGGTGCCGTAGGCTTTCGGCAGGCTGGAGTTGTTGCAGGCGTTGGGGGCGACGTTGGGCAGCCCCTGGAATCCTGTGCTCGTGCCTGAGCTGAAGCCGGGAAGCTGCCAGACGCGGGTGGCGGCGCTGGTGCACGGTAGCTGGACCAGCAGCGTGTTGCTGGCCGTCGAGTCGCCGGCCGGCCCGATGCACTTGCCCGAATGCACCGCCACCAGGTTGAACGTGTTGCTCTTCCCGCTGATGGAGACGGCCTGCGGCTTGAACTCCTGGTTCGTCTGCCCGTTGCAGGTCCACTGGATCACCTGGGCGTTGTCCGCCGTGGACCGCCCGGAGATGTCCACGCACAACCCCGCGAACGAGGTGATGTTGTAAGTGTTCGCGGCCCCGGAGACCGGGTTGAAGGTCCAGCTCTGATTGCTCCCGCCGTTGCAGGTCAGCTGGTTGAGCTGCACTCCGGTAGTGGTCTGCGAATTCGGATCATCCAGGCACAACCCACTCCCCGCGTTGACGCCCGTAGACACGAAGCTCCCAGCCGCCGCCGCGCTCCGCGGTGCGGCGACACCGCCGCAAAGCGCCGCACCGAGGAAGACGACTGAGACCACGCGAAGGCGCCGCGCCAGGAGCCCTTTAACCACGTGATTTGCGCCCATTCCACCCGACTCCTTTCGCGCCTGAAGGCACGTCACCACCACACCCGCCGTGTCCCGCCCCGTCCCTGTCCCGCCTCGTCCCAGTCTGGTCACAGCCGTCCGCCGGTGACAAAGCTTTTCCTCATTGCCGCATGACGATCGCCACCATCAGCGGTTGTTAACGCTCACAATCCTCGGCGCTCCGCGCCTCGTCAAGGAGTTGTCCCGGTCCTACGCGCACTTCCGCGCGCCAAGTGCAGCAGTGTCTCTTTGACCTGCATCAATCCATTGGAAAAGGTTTTCCGATACATGCCCCCACGGAAAGTTTCACGTTCCGCGCCGCACCGTCGCGCCCATCCTGGCCGCCGCCCGAATCGTCGCTGTCGCCGTCGCGCCCGTGCCGCTCGCTGTCGCGCCCGCGCCCGCACCAATGCCCGCGCCGCCCATGCCGTTCGCTGTCGTGCCCGTGTCGGCGCCGCGCCCGTGCCGCCCCTGCCGGCAGTCGCCGCGCCCGCCGCCGCTACGCATATCACCGCAAAGTGATCGCGTGGGCCGGCTCCGTGCGGAAGATAAGAGCCTTGCGGAAGAAAAGGCGCCGGAAACCGGCGCCCTTCTTTCCGGGAGGCCCTTTTGTTCCATGTCGTCTAGCGCAAGTGGCGTACGCAAAACGGTGGTATCACCACAAACCGGCAGCCGCTCGCAGACGCCGGAAGCTTGATTTACCGCGGAACGCCCGCCATTCGGGAGAGTAACCGTCCGCAATAACGAAAACGGGTTGAAGCTGGCGTTGGAGCGACACAATGGCCACACGAGTACATAGGCGATTAGTGCAGGATCGCTGAGACAAGCTCCTTGATCTGCTCGACGGTCGCCAGCAGCGTCGCGGTCGAACCCGTCGCCGTGGTGAGGCGGGTGAGCAGGGCACGGATGCCTTCCGCGCTGGGCCTGCGGCTGTGGACCTCGGTATGCAGTCGCTTGGCATCATCAAGGACGTCTTCGGCCTGTTCGCCGTCGAGCGTGCCCGCATCGGCCTCCAGCTTGCGCAGTAGCCGATCGATCATCTCCAGCGGATCGCCGCCCCCCGCCGAAACATAGACGTTCCCCGTGGCCTGACCGTGTTGTCCGGTGGCGATCGCTCCCACGTTACCGTCGATGTGGAATTCGTTGCTGGCCCGGAATCCGTCGGCATCGGCGCCAGGGTACCTGTTCTGCTGGTCCATGATGTCCCCTCTTGTCTCGCCTCGAGCGCTCAGGCGCCTCAGGCGTGCCTCGGGCGCCTCAGGCGCATTGGCCCGCCTTTCGCAGGCCCGCGGGCCTATGACGGTTTCGGTCCTGACGACGCGGCCAAGGGCCTGTGCACGTGTCCTTCCGCCCGGCCATGTGTTCCTGTCGCCAGGGCGCCCACGTTGCCATTGATGGTGTAACTGTTGGTGATGATGGCGCTCGCGCTCTCCTGATAAGCGCTGGTATCGATGCCTTTGTCCTTTAGGAAATCGAGCACTGTGTCGAGGACCAGACGCTGGACGATCTTCACGTACTTGGCCGTGTCCAGCACCTGAATGTGGTTGCGGGCCGCGGCGGAACCGCCAAATTCACGGACGCTGATCCGCGCACCTATGTCGGCGAAGAGATAGTCGCTGGCGGACTTGGCCTCCGCACGATAAGACCATCGCTCGCCAATCATCGTCACCACCGTGCCGATGATTCTAAACGGAGCCCAGATCATATCCCGGAATGAAGTACGCGCCGCGTGCAGGATGACCTTGACCATGAATTCTCGAGAGCTGACCTTGGGCAGCCTGTCAACAAGATGGTAACGATCATTGATAGGCGGCAGGAGACGCGGCACGAATTGGAGGTAGAACATTCGCCCTTCGACCGCGACGTAGATAAAGGCTGAGACGGCGATCTCCTGATCGGTGCTGCCAATGACCTTGCCCCTGCGCGCCCAGACCGGCTGCCCCTCGTCGCTCACGCAGACGCGCAGGTAGTAGCGCAGACCGGCCGCCGGGTGACGGATAAGCGCGTCGATCGCATCGGAAGTCGCCTGCGAGTACGGTATCGCGCGCGCTTGGTCGATGACCGGACTGTCCCACCGGCAATGCCCGTCGCCGACGACGTGATCGTGCATGCTGAGCGCTGAGATGCGCTCGTTCTCCGGAAGTCCCTCGTCCTTGACTTTCAGTAGTCGTGTCCGGATGGCCTGGTGCAATTCGACCGGGTCGATGGGAACATAGCTGTCGGATTTGTTCGCGGCCCGGCTGCTGTTTCTTCCCGGACCCGGCGCGCGATCGAGTTCAATCGCGATGGACCAGTCCTCGTCCCTGAGGCGCGGCCCGGTCCCTATAAAGGGATTGTCTCCGCCATAGATGGTCATGTTTCCGCGTTGCGCCGCCGCTACCTCGGCGATCCTGGCCTCGACCTCATCCGAAGCCCGATCGAAGTGGCCGGCATCTCCTCCCGGCCTGAGCCGGTCGCTGAACGTCCGGTACATCGAGTGGGCGTACCCCACCAATACGGACCCGATCAGCACGAGGAACGCCAGCACGACCATGAGGGTCTCGAGGCCCGTCGCCAGTGGCCCCAGCGACGGAGTGGAGCCGCCGCTAACCTCGCCGAAGAATGAGCCAAGGACAAAGAACAGGATGATCACGACGAGAACCACAGCGATACCGAGGGCGGCCAGCACCTTGACGCCGAGCGACCGCCGCTCCCAGTCGACGCCGGGCAGGAAGCTGAGGCAGAACGAGATGATCGCGATCGCGATGATCGGAGCGGTCGCCAGGTACAGGCCGATGATCAGCAGGACGGTGAGCAAGATGTCCCGCAGCAGCTGCGCCTTCCTGGCATTTAGGCAGTGCCGGATGATCGGGATGAGGTCGATGCCAAGGGAGGGGGCAACGCCGCGATGCGATGCCGCCAGCTCCCTGATCACTGTGTTGGTATATGCGGGGTTGAGGTATGCCGCCGCACATAGATAACGGGTGGAGTTGCTCAGCGGGCCGTCAGAATGGGCGATTGCGTGCTCGAAGAACTGCTCCGGCGGAACGACCCCGGCCGGTTCCGGCCGAGGCTGCCGCCACTCGCTACTACTCGCTGTCCGGCGCGGCGCGACGAATGCGGGAGGAGACTGGGTCGTGGCCGCCCAGGCCGCAGCGGCGCCGGCCGCCATGGTGTCTACCCGAACAGGCTCAGGGCTCGGGCCGCCGCGATCCGCGGCCGCTACCGGGGTGCCGCAGACCCCGCAGAATATGTCTTCCGGCGCGATGGAAGAACGGCAGTTGACGCATTGCAGCTGGGTCACTCTTTCTCCAGCAGATAATAGTTTCCTGGACCGCTTAAAGGCGGTTAGAGTCACGAGCACGGTTGATAGGAGGCCTGATAGCCGGACGGTGCCGGGTCGATGACGTATGCTGAGTTGCCCTGGGCAAGGAACAGCGATATGTCCCAGTTTGTACATGATTCACTTTGGTCAGGGCTGTCCGCCGGATCCTGGTGGCTGGTAAATGTCACCTCTGCGGCCAGATCTCCGTCCGAAGCGGTCGAAATGCTCACGAGCGTCTCGTTCGAGTCGGCAGTGGACCGGTATCCGTTGTCGAACTGCGACTGTTTCATTCCCTGCTGGAGCTGCGGACTCAGCAAAGAAAAGTACGACTGATAGTCATGGTTGTTTATCGCGGTGAAGTACTGACCGAGAAAAGCTGCGACCGATGATGCATTCGGGTCCTGCGACACGCTTGCCGCGACCGTTACCGCGCTCCCATCAGAAGGGCTCGGCGAGGTATCCGACGGACTCTGCGCCGGAGTGGAGTCATCAGAGCCAGATGGTGAGGTGCTTCCAGCGGACGACGCGGGAGGTGTCGTCCGCGTGGAATGCGCCGAGTTCAGCGCCGTTTCCGTCCGCGATGGATGATGCCGCATATAAAGCAGCACACCGCTGGTCGCGGCGGCCGCGACGAACAGGATCACCACCGTGGCGACCACGGCGGGACGGAACATCAGTTGTGTGAAATCCGTCCCGGAACGCCGAGCCGCGGCGGGCCGATAAGAGGCTGACTGCCGCTCGTCGTCAGCGAACCGTTGGCCGCAGCCAGTACAAAACGCAGTTCCTTGCTTCCGCGACCGTCCGCAATTAGCGCAGGCGTCCATGGCGCGTCCATCACCCCCCCGGGCAACACGTGCATTGCGGCAGGGGCCTCCCCACCCCAAACCATCAAATCCACGACGATGTTCACTCCATGTCCAGAGAATGTCAAGGCTTGACGGTAATTCTCCTCCTTTCCGTGACATACCAAGCACCACCGTCCGTTCGTGATAAAGATCCTTTACTACGAACGGCGGTGGTTTCTCCCTCAGTCGCCGGTCTGGAAGGAGCGCTTGGCGAAGCCGATCATGTACCCGTCGATCGTGGTGCGGACCGGCTGGTCCGTGCGGTCGGCGGCGCCCAGCGTGATGAACAGCGGGATGAAGTGGTCGGGGGTGGGATGGGCGAACGGCATCCCCGGGGCGCGGGTGGCGTAGGCGGCGAGCTCGTCGATGTCGCCGCGGGCCAGGGCATCGGCGGCCCACGCGTCGAAGTCCGAAGACCAGGCCGGGATCGTGCCGTGCGTGATCATGTCGCGGGTGATGGACCGGATGCCGTGGGTCATGAACCCGGAGCCGATGACCAGGATGCCTTCGGAGCGAAGTGGCCGGAGCCGGGTACCCAGCTCGATCAGCCGCCCTGGGTCGTGGGTCGGCATGCTGAGCTGGAGCACCGGGATGTCGGCCAGCGGGTACATGGCCATGAGCGGTACCCACGCCCCGTGGTCGAGCCCGCGGCTGGGGTGCTGGTGGACGGGTTCGCGATCCGGCATGACCCCGGCGACGCGACTGGCGAGCGCGGTGGCGTCCGGGGTGTCATAGGTCATCGTGTAATAGCGGGGGTGGAAGCCGCCGAAGTCATAGACCAGCGGGGTATGCGCGGTCGGCGCGGACAGGGCCAGCGGCGCGGACTCCCAGTGCGCGGAGATGATCAGGATGCTCTTCGGCTTGGGCAGCGACTGCGCCCACTCGAACAGCTGACGCAGCCATAGCGCGTCGTCGAACAGTGGCGGTGCGCCATGGCTGATGTACAGGGCGGGCAGCGGTCCATCGGCGGGCGTCCATGGCCGCTGGGCGCGGGCCCGGGGGAGCGCGCGCGGGAGGAATTCGTCGTAGGCCCCGGCCGGGACGGCCGGGTCGAGGATAGATGTCATGCGGGGGTCTCCTGTGCGGGCGTGGCGGAGCGGCCGGCCAGCGGGTGATCGTCGTCGAGGCACGGGTCGTCCGGATCGATGGCGCGCATGATGCGCTGGCCGATGTCGCGCAACTGGCGGGACTGGGTCTTGGTCAGCGGGTCGAAGACGAGGCGGCGGACCTCCGCGACGTGTCCCGGCGCGGTCCGGACCATCGTGGCCCATCCGTCTTCGGTGAGGGTGGCGAGGGTGTAGCGGCCGTCCGAAGGATCCGGCGCGCGGCTCACCCAGCCGCGTTTCTCCAGCCGGCTGATCACCTGCGAGATGCGCGGCAGCGACCCCTCGCTCAGCAGCGCGAGGTCACTGATGCGCAGGGTGCGATCGGGGGCGCCGGACAGCCCGGCCATCACCTGGTACTCGAAGTGGCTGATGCCCGCGTCGCGCCGTAGCTGCGCGTCCAGCGCGGCGGGCAGCCTGACCAGCACGCTGACCAGGGCCAGCCATGTCCGCCTCTCGTCGGTGTCGAGCCAGCGCGGCTCCTGCACGGGTTCCATCCCTCCAGATTAACTTAACGCGTGAAGTGATCCAAGCTGAACATCACTTGCACCTTGAAGTGATTTCGGCTACGGTTCAGTTAACGCTTGAAGTCATCGAGACAGGAGAAATCATGCGAGCGCTATACGTTCCAGCCGCCGGTGAGCAGCCGGAACTCTCTGATCTGCCGGTCCCGGAGGCCGGCGACGGGCAGGTTCTGGTCCAGGTGAAGGCGGCAGGCCTGAACGCCATAGACAACGGCCTGGCCTCCGGGATGATGGCCGGAATGATCCCGCACGAGTATCCGCTGGTGCTCGGCCGCGACGCGGCCGGCGTCGTGGCGGCGGTGGGCGCCGGCGTCGACCATGTCAGCGTCGGCGATGAGGTGTTCGGCCACGTCCTGCTGACGCCGCCGGTCAAGAACGGCACCCTGGCCGAGTACGCCGTACTGCCTGCCGCCGCGGTCGCCGCCAAGCCCGCCGGGCTGGACTTCGTGACCGCCGCCGCACTGCCGCTCGCCGCCGCGGCCGCGGCGGCGACCGTGGACGCCGTGGGTGCCGCGTCCGGGGACACGGTCCTGGTGGTCGGCGCCAGCGGCGGCGTGGGCTCGTACGCGGTGCAACTGCTCGCCGCCCGCGGCGCGACGGTGGTGGCCACCGGTGCCTCCGGCGACACCCGCCGGCTGGCCGATCTCGGCGCGGCCACCGTGATCGACTACACCGCCGGGCCGGTGGCCGACCAGGTTCTCGCCGCCTACCCCGACGGGGTGGACGCCCTCATCGACCTGGTCTCCTACAGCACCGACACGTCGCGGCCGGAGGCCCAGGCAAATTCAACGCTGCCGCTGAACGCCGTCCGCAAGGGCGGAAAGGTAGCCAGCACCCTCGGCGCGGCCGACGATGACGCGCTGGCCGCCGCGGGACTGACCGGCAGCAACATCATGGCCGGCCCGGTCCGTGAGGTCATCGCCCCGCTGGCCGAGCAGGCCTCCGCCGGTGCCCTCAAGGTGGACGTGACCACCGTGCTACCGCTCGACCAGGCCGCCGAGGGACTCGCTACCATCGCCGCTGGCCAGGCCCGCGGCAAGATCGTCGTCAAGATCAGCGATTAGGATCTTGGCCCCGCTGTGGTCATCCGCCCGACGCGATCGCATCGAGTTCCGCGAGCGCGGCGGGCGGCAGGACCAGGTCGGCCGCGGCGACGTTCTCGCGCAGGTGGGCGACCGAAGATGTCCCCGGAATCAGGGCCATCGTGGGTGAGCGCCGCAGCAGCCAGGCCAGGGCGACCTGCTGCGGCGACGCGCCGATACGTTCGGCCACGCCGTTCAGCGTCGCCGACTGCAATGGCGTGAAGCCGCCGAGCGGGAAGTACGCGGCGTAGGCGATGTTCTCGGCCGCGCACCGGTCGACCAGGGCGTCGTCGGCCCGGTTGGCCAGGTTGTACAGGTTCTGCACGGTGACGACGGGCGCGATAGCCTGCGCCTCGGTGAGCTGGGCGTCCGACGCGGCGGACAGGCCCAGGTGGCGGATCAGGCCTTGCTCGCGTAGTTCGGCCAGGGCGCCGAACTGCTCGGCGATGGAGTCGTCGGGGTCGCCGTGTTCGGCGATCCGGAGATTGACCACATCCAGCACGTCCAGGCCGAGGTGCTCCAGGTTCTCGTGGATCGCGGCCTTGAGGTCCGCGGGTTCCAGTGACGGGAGCCAGCTGCCGTCCTCACCGCGGCGCGCGCCGACCTTGGTGACGATGCGGAGGTCCGCCGGATAGGGATGCAGTGCTTCCCTGATCAGTTCGTTCACCACGACGGGCCCGTAAAAGTCACTGGTGTCGATATGGGTGATGCCCATGCCCACGGCCTCCCGCAGTACCGCCAGGGCCTGGTCCCGGTCCTTCGGCGGCCCGAAGACCCCCGGCCCGGCCAGCTGCATGGCGCCGAAGCCCATGCGGCTGATGATGAGGTCATCGGCGAGCCTCAGGGTGCCGCCGGGGACGCTGTCAGTCATTCGTAGAACCCCATCTCCAACGTTGCGGTTGCAATTGAACTCGATGCTATCACTCGGGTGGTTACAACCGCAACGTTGGGGTTGGGAAAGTATAGAATACGTGGCATGGCCTGGGACACCGAAGGGACGCGCCGCCGCCTCAAGGAGGCGGCGACGGCCGAGTTCGCCGAGCGCGGGCCCGACGGCACCACCATGGCCCGTATCGCCGAACGGGCCGGTATCAACAAGGAGCGCCTGTACAAATACTTCGGCGACAAGCGAGCGTTGTTCGAGGCGGTGCTGACCGACGAGCTCGACAAGCTCGCCGCCTCGGTGGCGCCGGTCCCGTCCGGTTTCGAAGGCATCGGTGAGTTCGCCGGCCGCACGTTCGATTATCAGTCGGCCCATCCCGAGCTGGTCCGCCTGCTGCTGTGGGAGGGACTGTCCGGCTCCGGCAGCCTGGTGGCCGACGAGGCGAACCGCACCGCGCACTACAAGAACAAGGCACAGGCCTACGCGACGGCCCAGCGCGACGGCATCCTAGACGGCGCGATCGATCCGGATCACATGGTGTTCCTGATCATCGGGCTCGCCGCGTGGTGGATCTCCGCGCCGCAGCTTGCCCGCATGGTCACCGGCGCCGACGACAGCGACCCGGCCGAGCATGCCCGGCGGCGCGCCAGCGTGGTCCGGGCCGCCGAGAGGCTGGCTCTGCCGCGTCGCGAACCGCCCGCGATCGGGCGCTTAACACTCCTCCGCATTCTTTATATTCCTTGACAGGTATATAACCAGACCCGTATGTTGATGGTCGTGAAAGAGCTCGCGGCGCTCCAGGTCCTGGCCGAACCCCGCCGGGTCGCGATCCTGGACCTGCTGCGCGACGGCGAGCGGCCGGTCGGGGAGCTCGCCGAGCACCTCGGCCTGAGCCAGCCCGCGGTCTCAAAGCATCTGCGCGTGCTCAAGGACGCCGGCCTGGTCGAAGTCCGCGTCGACGCGCAACGGCGTCTGTACCGGATCCGGCCCGAGCCGCTGGCTGAGCTGGATGACTGGCTCGCGCCGTACCGGCGGCTGTGGGCCGGGCGTCTCGATCGGCTGGAAGAACATCTCGACCAACGGAGGACGATGTGCCAACCGGAGAAAATGTGACCGCAGCAAGCCTGGTGACCGGCGATGCCCGGCACCCCGCGGTCCGGCTCGAACGGCATCTGCCCGATCCGCCCGCGGTGGTATGGCAGGCCCTCACCGACCGCGAGCAACTGCGCGCCTGGTTCCCGTGTGACGTCGTGGTGGACGGCGGACGTTGGGAGCCGGGGGCGGCCATCGAGTTCCAGTTCCCGGCCGAGGTCATCGACATGACGCTCACCGGGCAGGTGCTCGAGGTTGACGAGCCGAAGCGGCTTGCCTTCACCTGGGGCGAGGATACGCTGCGGTTTGAGCTGTCACCCGATGGCGGCGGGACCCACCTGGTCCTGATCGATGAGCTGCCCGCCAGCGCCGCCGCGCGCAACGCGGCCGGCTGGGACCAGTGCCTGGACCTCCTGGCCGGACTTCAGCCCGCCGCCGACGCGTGGAAGCACCGCTTCCAGGCTTACGCCGACGCCTTCGAGCCGGTGCTGGGCGCCCAGGAAGGGCCGCCGGCGGGCTACAAAGGCGACAAACCCGACCGCCCCTCCCGCTAGCTGACCGCCCTATCCGCTCATGTGATTGGATAAGGAGGCCATGAGCATCGATCCGGCGGCACGCGCGGGATACGTCGACCATCCGCCGCGGATGGGGTTCTTCACCGACACTTCGGTGTGCATCGG
>JAFARZ010000025.1 GCA_019245115.1 Streptosporangiaceae bacterium
CTCGTCACGATGCTCAGCCAGCAAGTCGATAGCGTCACCAACGGTCGTCGGCGCCTCGTACTCAACTTCAGGCAGCTTCATCGGCGCGGCCCTTCGATCGGGACAACTCTTCCTAGCCCGCCAGGGCTCATTAGTTACCCTAACAACCGCGCCGGCGGCCACCACGGTCATTCGCAGCCGACTCCCCCGGCGAACAGCATCGATGTGACGGCGATGTCGCCCCGACAGCAGCGATGTGGCATAGATGTCGCTTGCGGACGGTCCGGGTACGTGCCCGGGCACCCGTGCCCGCCCAGCGAGGGCCCGAGATCGGGCGTGTTCCGTCAGTTCCGTAAGGCGTCGCCGCGAGACCTTGCCGGTGGGGCCGAGCGGCAGCTCTTGCACGAGGTGGAAGGCGGCTGGCCGCTTGGGCCGGGGCAAGGCAGCTTCGCATGCCTCGCGCAGCATGTCCTCCATCTCCTGCCGCCGCCTCGGCCTGGCCGGGACCACGTAGGCGACCGGGCGCTCGCCGAGCACCTCGTCGCGGGCCGCGACCACGGCGGCGGACCGCACACCGGGCTGGGCGAGCAGGACGTCCTCGATCTCCCGCGGGTAGATCTTCTCCCCGCCACGATTGATCACATCATCAGACCGGCCGGCCAGGAACAAGTAGCCGTCCGGGTCGAGATGCCCGAGGTCGCCGGTATCGAGCCAGCCGTCCGGGTCGATGGCTCCGGCCGGGCCGCCGTCGGCGTACCCGGTGATGACACCGGATCCCCTGACCTGGACCCGCCCGACCTCGTAGGCCGGGCACGGCACGTAGCGGTCTCCGGCTCGCTGGACGACCCGGACCTCCGCGCCGGCGGGCAGGCCGGCGGAGCCGGCCTTGCGCGGCCCGTCCAGCGGGTTGGCGGTGATCATGCTGGCCGCCTCGGTCATCCCGTAGGTCTCGATGACCGGGATCCCGAACGCCTCCTCGAACCGCCGCAGCGCCGACGGCGGCAGCGGCGCTGAGGCCGAACGGACGAAGCGAATGCCTTCCGGCGGCCTGGCCGCCCCGGTGTCCATGGCGAGCATGGTGATGATCGCGGGAACCGCGTTGATCCAGGTGATCTGGTGCTGGCCGATCTTCTCCCAGAAGGCCCGGCGGCTGAACTTGCGGTCCAGCACCAGGCACGCGCCGGCGGCCAGCGTGGCGAGCAGCCCGACCACCTCGGCGTTGACGTGGAACAGCGGCAGGCAGCAGTATCCGCGGTCGGCCGCGGTCAGCCGGTGGTGGCGGGCCACGCACAAGGCGACATGGCACAGCTGATCCTCGCGCAGCAGGATGCCCTTGGGCGTCCCGGTGGTGCCGCTGGTGCACAGGAAGATCCCCCCGGCCGAGGCAGCCGTGCCTGGAGGCTCGTCGTGGCAGCCGGATCCGTCTGGCCGCCCGAGCAGTGACACGTCCGGCGGAAACTCGCAGGTCCCGTCGCAGACGGCCGCCTGCGGCCGGGAGACCGCGAGGGCCCGGGCTGTCTCGGCGGCGGGCGCGCTCGGATCGAGCGGGACAACGACCCGGCCCGCGGCCAGGATGCTGATCAGGGTGGTGGCGTACTCGAGCGGGTCAGACAGCCGGACGGCCACGCGTCCACCCGCCGGAATCCCTGCCTTGTCCAGCCGCCGTGCCCAGGCTCGGGCCGAGCGCCGCAGCCGGACGTAGGTCAGCGTCCCGGTTCCGGCGGCGTCCTTCAGGTAGGCCGCGTCGCCCCGGTGAGCGGCGGCTTCCTCGATCCATGCACCGATCAATGTCCCGTCCTTTCCTCTTTACTGGCCTTTACTGGCCGCCCGCCAGCGCCGCTGGTTCCGGCGGGCGCGGGGCCGGGTCCTGTCCGGCTGCCGCAGGCCCCGTCGCAGGGTGATCCGAGGCTTCGCGCCGCAGCCGCAGGCTGTGCCAGGGCAGCTGCTTGCGCCCGGTGAGCGGCACCGCCAGCGGCGTGCGGGCCAGCAGCCCGGTCAGCAGGACGGAGCAGGCGAAGACGATCGCCACGGTCAGCAGGCACAGCAGCGGCCAGGGGATCACCGGGCCGAGCCGCCCCCAGCCGAGCCAGGCCAGCGCGGTGATGAACAGCATGTGGGACAGGTAGATGCCGTAGGCGTCGTCGGAGCCCACGCGCACCGCGGCCTTCGTCCGCCGGGATCGCCAGGGCCGTACCAGGGCCACGCCGGCCAGGTACCCGCAGGTGACCGCGCCGACATTGAACGGGATGACGCTGGGCTGGAACGGGTCGTCGCCGGAGCCGAGCGCGGTGGTCACCCCGTGCTGAGCCAGGAAATAGATGCCCTCCGCGGCCAGCGCGGCGGCCGCCGTCAGCGCGACGATCAGCCGCGCGTGCCGGCACACCCAGGCGTGCACCTGGTCGAGGTGGAAGGTGACGACGCCGCCGCCGACCAGGTAGAGCAGGTAGCTGAGCGCGTCTTGCTGCGCATATTTGAGCATCAGCGGCGGCAGCAGCCGCCAGTGCGTCAGGATCGCGATCGTGACCTGGGCCAGCACCGCGGCGGCGACGACCAGCCCGTGGTGGCCCCTGGTCCGCCGCAGCAGCATGAGCACGAGCGGGAACACCAGGTAGAACTGCATGATCACCAGCAGGAAGTACAGATGGAAGTACCCGGTCTCCGCCATGGAGGCGAGGTGCGCCAGCGCCGCCGTCGCGCTGGGGTAGTGCGTTCCCGGCAGCAGGTACAGGAAGTAGATGACCGTCCAGCACAGGTAGGGAATCCCCACCGAGACGAACCTGCGCCAGTAGAACCGGCGCATCCCGGCCAGCTTCAGGTCGGCGTGGGCGTAGGTCAGCATGCACGCGGAGATGAAGAAGAAACCCGCCCTGGATACGTGCAGCAGCAGCAGCGCGGCGCCCGCGCCCGCGCTGGCGGCCGCGGGCGCGAAGGACAGGATGGTGTGCGTGCTGACCACGCCCGCCTGCTTGACCGGGCGCATGGCGTCGACATGGTCGAGCCGGCGGCGCGGCATCAGTACATCATCCGCGGATCTCGGTAATGCTTGAATTCGAGCAGGTTGCCGGACGGGTCGAGCAGCACGAAGGTGCGATGCTGTTCCGCCATGGCCTCGAACCGCGTCGAGACGTCGCGGAAAAACGGGACCTTGCGGATGACGGCGAGCTCGTGCAGGGCCTCGAAATCCGCGGCGTCGCGGAACGTGACGCCGAAGTGCCGCGGGTAGAGGCTTTCCGGTTTTTCCGGCGGCGGCCCCTCGGTGAGGTGACAGACCAGCTGGTCGCCGAAGAAGTCCAGCGTTATCCGGTCCGGGTAGCGGCGGGCGAGCTTGCAGCCGAGCATGCCGACGTAGAACCGTTCGGCCGCATCCAGGTCATGGACGGGAATGGCCAGGTGGAAAACATCGTGGATGGTACGCATGGCATCTTCCTCGCCGGAAGTCATTCGAAGGCGGTCAGCGTGTCGGCCCGCAGCCCGAGGCGCAGCGTCTCCAGCCCGAGGATCCCCTGGGCCGGGATGTTGCCGAGGTTCACGTCAGGTCCGAGCCTGCTGATGAGGTGCGCCTGCACCGAGGTGGTGGGGACCTCGAAGAGCAGGCTTTCCTGGCTGATGCCTGACGCGAGCACATCCTCAATCAGCCCGGAGCGCAGCGCGCCGTCGGGCCCGCAGATGCCGGACCGCCCGCTCTCCCTGGCCTCCAGGGTGACCAGCGACGCTCCGGCGGCAAGATCCTCGCCGATGTACTCGATCCACCTGGGCGGCGCCAGCTGCCCGGAGCGCAGCGGATCCTTGAACCCCACCTCTGAAACGACGGTGAAATCGCCGGACAGCTTGCGGATGTAGCTGGCCTTCTCCGAATTTGACAAGGAGATGGTCCCGTTCGACACCTCGACGTTCCCGCACGCGTGATCCAGGCAGAACGCCCTGAAATCGTCGAACCGGCCCTGCAGGACGTACTTCTCGAAGAGCGTCCCGCCGAAGTAGAACCCTATTCCGTTCTCCCGCAGGACGTCGATCTTCGCGCCGATATTGCCGGTCACCACCGCGGTGCCCCAGCCGAACTTGACCAGATCGATGTACTCCGCAGCGGACGACACCATATCGATGAAGTGCCACAGCGGGATGCCGCCGTCGATCACCATCGTCAGGCCGGTCCGGCGCGGCTTTTCCGCGCGGTGCGGCAGGTGCAGCGTTGTCGGATTCATCGGTTTTCTCTGTCTCCCGGATTTTGGTGAATGCGCCATCGGGAAATGGTCCCGTTGGCGATCGGCTCCCAGCCCATCTGCTCGACCGGGACGCCGCGCAGGTAGGCGCCGAGCACCCGGAGAGTGCCGCCGTGGGCGACGATCGCGACATCTCCGGTCCGGCCTGCCGGCCCGGGCAGGCGTCCGGCTACCAGGTCGTCGGCGAACCCGGCGACACGCCGGTACAAATCGCGGATCGATTCCCCGCCGTCTGGCCGCGCGTCCGGGTCGATCACACGGCTTGCGGCCACCCCGCTGACCGCGGGGCTGACGGCCGCGGCGGCGGTGCCCTCCAGGACGCCGAGGCATCGTTCCCGCAGCCTCGTGTCGCGGGTCACGGCCAGCCCGAGCGCCGACGCGAGCGGGACGGCAGTGTCCACGGCGCGGCGCAGGTCGCTCGCGTACACCGCTGCGATCGGCCGGCGCTGCAGTCGGCGCGCGACCGTCTGCGCCTGGCCTGCGCCGCGCGCCGTCAGCCGCGCCTGGTCGCGGTGACCCTGCGCCTTGCCCAGGGTGTTCCAGGTGCTCTCGCCGTGCCTCACGAGCCAGAGCACCCGGCCAGTCCCGGTACGGGGACTGGTGCCGGTGGTCTCGACGGAGCCTGCACTGAGGACCATGAAGACAGCGTGCGGCCGGCTTGTGAAAGCCCGGTGAAGAAGGAGTGCGTTTCGCGTGGAGTGAGCTTGCGGCGCCGCGCCATAACCGCCGCAGCGCCGGATCACAGACGACCGCGCCCCGTCCGGCGCCGGCCCGCACCGGGCGCACGCCGTGCGCGCGCAGGATCGCCGCCGCCCGGCCCGCTATCCACGCGCTGCCCGCCGCGGTCGGGTGCAGGCCGTCACGCCAGCGCGGGAACCTCCACCCCCCGGTCAGCGGATCCATGATGATCACCGCGCGATCCGCGGCCCGCCCCGCCCGCACGATAGTCCGGTCCGTCCGGTAAGCCGCCGCCCGATGCGTGCGGCGCCCGGTAAAGACGGTAAGGAGCGCGATCCGTGCCCGCGGCGCCTCAGCCTGGATCAGGGCGACGGCGTGCTCCACCCGCCGCCGCTCCAGCCCCGGAGGCACGCCGATATCGTCATGCCCGGCCTGCACGATGACCAGCGAAGGGTTCAGCACGCGCAGGCCGACCAGCGCGATCTCGGCGGCGACCGGCCCCCTGTGCCGGGCGCCCGCCCGCACGAAACCCGCCCCCGGGACCCCGTACACGACCGCGTCCCAGCGCAGCCGGCGGGCCAGCAGCACAGCCCATGCCCGCCCCGGACCAGACCCGACCCCGGCGGTGAACGAGGCGCCGACCACCACCATGACGGGCACACGACGCCGTTGCGCCCGCCCAAGCTCCTGCCCGCAGGCGGATTCGCCGGAATGCCGGTACCCAGACGCCGCTGCCGCCGGCAGCCGGATCGGTACCTGCGACCAGGCGGCCGGCCAGAACCCGAGAACGCACACCGCGACCACGACCGCCATCGTCGCCGCATATCGCCGGACCACAGCCAAGTCTGAGATCTGCCCCAGATCATGTCAAACGCCGCCGACCCCAGATCCGGATCGGTGTTGCTCTCCATCCGGTCTTCACACCAGCACAACATCGTCTGCACGTGCATGGATTTGAGTTTCAGATGGCAATCCGGCCGCCACACACTTCCGGAAGGAGGCCTGACATGACTTCGGTACGACACGACACCCCCACCACCCGAGCGGCTGCGCCCGCCGCGCGGCTGGCGGCATTGCGCAGGAACTGCATGGGGCCGCGGTGCTGCTCATCATCCAGTTCGGGCTCGGCATCGACGTCAACCTCTACGTCACCATTCCGGAAGACAAGTCCTTCTTCCCGGCGGTCTTCGGTTCGGCCGCGCTCGCCGCGCACGTCGTCGTGGCGCTGCTGCTTCTCGCCGCGGCAATCGGGGCGCTTGTTCAGGCCATCCGCTCCAGAACGCTGATCGTGCTCACCTCGGCCGGGCTCGCGGCGATTGTTGCGGCGGGGATCGCCGGATCATCATTCGTGAGTAACCAAGGCGACGGCGCCTCACTCGGCATGGCGCTGGCGACGGCCGCGGCCATGCTCTGCTACCTGGCCGCAGTCTTCCGTCTCCGCTGACGGGCCGCTTCGGAGGCACTGTCGCCCGACACTGACCGGATGAGTTCGGGCGGCAGTGACAGTCTCAGCTGGTGACCGTGGCCGAAGACCGTGACTTAGGAGCTGCCCCCGATGACAGATGACGCCGTGTACTCAACGCAAGTCTCGCGGCACGTCAATGCGCCGCGATCTGCGGTCTACCGCGCGCTGCTGGATGCGGACGCGATCGCGCGATGGCGCGTGCCGGCCGGCATGACCAGCCAGGTACACCAGTTCGATCCCCGCGAAGGCGGCGCGTTCCGGGTCTCGCTCACCTACGACGCGCCAGGCAGAGCCGGCAAATCGGCGTCGCGAACCGACACCTACCGCGGCCACTTCGCCAAGCTCATCCCGGACCGGCAGGTGGTCGAGGTGTTCGAGTTCGAGACCGATGATCCCGCACTTCGCGGGATCATGACCATGACGACCACGCTCACCGACGCGGACGGCGGCACCGACATCCTGGTCGTGCATGACAGGATTCCCGCCAGTGTGCCGGCCGCGGACAACGAGACCGGGACGCGGATGGCGCTAGCGAACCTCGCCGCCTTCGTCGAGACGGGCTTC